>CALJKZ010000389.1 GCA_937983085.1 uncultured Gemmatimonadales bacterium | reverse complement strand
TCGACGAGCTTGCCCAGCGTCTCGGGTCGGAGCCCGGCGTCGCCAGCGTCTCCATGATGTCCGGCCTTCCGCCCGTACGGAGGCTGAACGCCAACGACACGGAGATCGAGGGCTACGTCCAGACCCAGGACTCGCCACCGCAGAACGTGGACTTCTATCAGTCCATCGATCACCGGTACCTGGAGACCATGGACATCGAGGTGGTGGAAGGCCGGGGCTTCGAGGCCACCGACGACGCGGGAGCGGTTCCCGTGGCGCTGGTGAACGAGACCCTCGTCCGGACGTTCTTCCCCGGAGAAAGCGCCATCGGTCGCCGGATCCGCCCGGGCTTCAACGGGCCGTGGCTCGAGATCGTCGGTGTGGTGGAAGACGTGAAGCAGGCGGGTCTGGACCAGCCCGTGGGCACCGAGCTGTACTTCCACATTCCCCAAGTGACGGCCCAGGGGACGGCACCGCGGACCATGAACTTCCTGGTGGAAACCAACGGTGAACCCACGGCCCTCGCGCCGTCGGTTCGTCGCGCGGTCTGGGATCTCGACGCCTCCCTCCCGGTCTCCGGTCTCCAGCCCATGACCGACGTCATGGGTGACGCAATGGCCCGCACCCGCTTCCTCACCAGCTTGATGGCCGCCTTCGCCGGGCTGGCGCTCCTCCTGGCGGCGGTGGGTACCTACGGCGTCATGTCCTACGCCGTGACGCAGCGGGGTCGTGAACTGGGGATCCGCATGGCCATGGGCGCCGAGGCCGGACGGGTGCAGCGATTGGTCTTGGGCGAGGGCCTGAAGGTGGCCGCGGTGGGCCTGGCTCTCGGTATCGCCGGCGCGTGGGGGCTCACGGGAATCCTCGAGTCGATGCTGTACGACGTGGACGCCCGCGACCCCGTCACCTTCCTTCTGGGTCCGGTGGTTCTCACCGCCGTCGCCGTGGTGGCGTGCTGGATCCCGGCTCGGCGCGCGACACGCGTGGACCCGGTGACCGTGCTGAGAGAGGAGTAGCGACCCGGCAATGAAGCGGGGTTCGGGGCGTGGCCCGGCCGGTGAGCGGGCTGTCACCTACCCACGGTGGTCCGGCTACAGATAAGGTGAGAACAGCCGGGCCACCCCGTCCCTGACCTTCACGGGGACGGGCCGGCTGGCCAATTCCTCGAGGGTGACCTCACGAGAGGCTTCCCTGCGCTCCCGGAAGAGCTCGCCGAGTTGGGCCGCCATGGGAGGGTCGTACGCCTCGACGTTGAACTCGAAGTTCAGTTGGAGGCTGCGGGGATCCCAGTTCGCCGATCCGAAGAGCACCCAGCACGCGTCCACGAGCGTGAGCTTCGAGTGGTCGAAGGGATCGGGCGAGGCGAAGACGCGCACGCCTCGCTCCAGCATCTGGTCGAGCTGGGCGTTGCACGCCCACTGGACGAGCTTCTGGTTGCTCTTGGCGGGTAGGATCACCTCCACCTGAACGCCACGCATGGCGCACACGTTCAGTGCCGAAATGAGCTGCTGATCGGGGAGGAAGTACGGCGTGATGATGCGCACTGACGATCGTGCGACGCTCAGCGCGCCCATGAGCATGAGTTGGATGTTCTCGAAGTCGATGTCGGGTCCGTCTCTGATGCCCCGGGCCATGCTCGACCCCGTGGGCTCCGGCCTGGGGAACCAGAGCGTGCCCTCCAGTCGCTCTCCCGTGGTGAACGTCCAGTCCTCGGCGAAGGCTTCCTGGATCTCGCACACCACCGGGCCCTCCACCTTGAAGTGGAGATCCCGGGCACCGTACTCGTCGGCCGATTCGGGCCAGAACTCGGCGCGGATGTTCATGCCTCCGGTGAAGGCCACGTGTCCGTCGACGACCATGATCTTCCGATGGTTTCGCAGATTCACATAGGGCGTCCGCCAGGGAAACAGTGCCGGCATGAAGTGGGCGACGCGGACGCCGTGACGCTTGAGATGCCCGGCCATGCGGGGCACCGAGTAGCGGGCGCCCACCGCATCGATGAGGACCCGGACGTCCACACCCCGGTCCACGGCTTGCCCGAGAGCCTCGGCGAACCGCCGGCCCACACGGTCCGCGTCGAAGATGAAACTCAGGAGCGTGATGGAACGCTCCGCCTTGTCGATGGCCTCGAGCATGGCCGTGTAGGCCTGCGCGCCATTCACCAGCGGTTGGATGGAGCACCCTCCCAGGAGGGGGCGCCCGGTGACCCGATCTCCGAGTGGCGCCAGGCGCAGTAGGTGACGCCATTGGTCCCCGAGGTGAGCGCGGAGCGCGTCGCCCTGCTCCCCGGGGTCCGGAATCCACGCCTTGTAGTCGCTGCCGCCGGCCCGGACGGACCGCGCCTTCCGCTTGATCCGGTTGATCCCGAAGAGGGCGTACAGCACGACGCCGATGACGGGAGCCAGCCAGATGAGTCCCATCCAACCCGCCGCAGAGCGCACGTCCCTGCGTCGGATGATGAGGTGGTAGGCGGCGCTCGCCTGAGCGACCGGGATGGCGAGGGCCAGGAGCGCAGGCCACCAGCGGAGCAGGTCGCCCAATCAGCCGGCCTCGGGCCTTCCTTCGGCCGGCGAAGTGTCGTCCATCGACTCCCCCTCCGTCCGTCGGAATCTGCCGAGAACCGCTCCGGCCACCAGCGACAGCACGCCGGCGCCCAGCCCGGTGAGGATGGCTTCGGTGGCTCCGGAGCCGATCATGCCGGGGTGAACGAAGTAGTCCACCACGCCGGTAACCACCGCGAGAACTCCCGCGATGCGGAGTCGCCCAGCGGACTTCATGAAGCCCACGACGACGGCGGCGGCTGCTCCGGCGACGACTCCCGTCTGAAGGGCGATGGCCCAGTGGGCTGCCGTGACCGCCAGGATGTTGCCCTGCACCATCGCGACGAGGCATGCCGCCGAGGACTCTCCGATGTTCTCGGCAAAGAGGGCGGCTCGGTTCCTCTTCGTCTCGCTCGACATGGCGTAGCGGCCTCGCTTCGGGAGGGGAGTCAGATGGCAAGATCGGTCCCTCTCCGGTCTGCCGGTAGGGTGGTCCTCTTGCGGGTTCGGCCAGTGGAGCATAACTATGTCGGCCACCGACTGTCGATGGCCGATATAGTCGAGGATTACATGAACCAACCCACCGACCGACTCTCCCGAGGCTTCCGCCTCCTCCTGCGTCTCTACCCGGAGGAGTACCGGGACCGGTATGCGCTGGAGATGGAGGACGTGTTCCGCCGGGACGCACAGCGGTCGGGGGACGGGCTGGCCTTCTGGATCGGGGCGGTGCTGGATCACCTGGAAGCCGCCTGGTGCGTCAGGCGGCGGAGTCGAACGCGAAGAGGAGAGGGGCGGATGACGAGGATGGGGGAGGACGTCAGGTCGGCGGCGCGGTCGTTGCGGAGGGCCCCGCGCTTCGTTGTCTTCGCCGTCGGCACGCTGGCGTTCGGCGTCGGCGCCGTGACCGCGGTGTTCAGCGTGGTGGAGCGGGTGGTCATGCGCCCGCTTCCTTATCCGGACTCGGAGCGGATGGCTCTCATCGGCATCGATGCGCGCCACGACCCGGGGTCGCTCGGGCCCTTGAGCCCCGCCCTCCTTACGGCACTGCGGGCCAGTCCCGGGCCCGCCGAGGCCGTGGTGGCCGCCCGGGAGCGCGAGGTGGTGCTCCGAGGCGAAGGAGATCCCGAGCGGGTGCGACTCACCGATGTCTCTCCGGGTTTCCTCACGGTGTTCGGGGCTACGACGGTCTCCGGCCGGCTGCTTCAGCCCGCCGACCACGAACCGGGTGCCGAGCCCGTCGTGGTCCTCGGTCACGCAACGTGGCGCGATCGGTTCGCAGCGGACCCGGATGTCATCGGGCGGACGGTTCGATTCGACGACGATGTCGTGACGGTGGTAGGCGTCCTGGACCACGACTTCCACCCCCCGGCCGAGGTGGTCGAGACCGACGACTTCTGGGTGCCTCTCCGCACCGACGAGACGGTGACGGGAAGCTTCTTCCTCGCCGGCCTCGCCCTGCTGCGCCCGGGTGCGACCATCGCCGAGTTGGACGCCCACGCCGACGACGTGGTGAGCGCGGTGTACGAGCGCGACGCGCGACCGACCTTCCTTCTGGGCGCGTCGGTGTCCGAGTATCGGGAGGCCGTGGTGGGGCACGTATCCGCCAACCTCAACCGGGTGCTGGGTGCGGTACTCCTCCTTCTCGTCATCGCCTGCGTCAACGTGGCGAGCCTGATGCTCACGCGCGGAGCGAAGCGACGGCACGAGCTGGGTGTGCATCACGCCCTCGGCGCTCCACGTGGCCGCCTGGTCTCCAAGCTTCTGGCGGAAGGGGCGATGCTCGCCGTCGCCGGCGGAGCCCTTGGCGGGCTCCTGGCGTGGTGGGCGGTCGAACTCTTCCGACGGAACGCTCCCCCCGGCCTGCCACGATTGGCGGAGGTCGCCGTCGACGGGACGGGGTTTGCGTTCGCCGTGCTCGTGGGGAGCGCGACGCTGCTTCTCTTCGGCCTGATGCCGGCCCTCCGCACTACGCGGAGCGTCGACGGCGTCACACGAGGATCTCGTGGAGCAACGGTGGGGCGCGGAGAGAGCCGGATGCGAGGCGCTCTGGTCGCGGCCGAGACGGCCCTGGCCGTGGTGCTCACCGTGGGCTCGGGTCTGTTGGCCCACGATCTGATACGGGTCACCCAAGAGGATCCGGGCTTCCGCCCCGAAGGCCTGGTGGCCCTGACCCTCAATCTCCAGCCCCGGTACGAGAGGGCCGAGTGGGCGACGGTGTGGACCGACCTCATCGAGTCCGCTGAAGCACTCCCCGGCGTCTCGTCGGCCGCCGTGGCCACCCAGGCTCCTTGGGACGGATCGCGAATGGCCTCCACCTATCGGCCCGAGGGGTGGGAGGAGGAGGAGGCCGCGTTCGTCATCTCCGTGGCCGTCGGGGGTGACTATCTGGGTACGCTGGGCACCGAGTTGGTGGCGGGCCGGCCGCTGGGTGAACTCGATGGCGAGGGTGAACCGGTGATCCTCGTCAACGAGACCTTCGCGGCGCGCTTCTGGCCGGGGGAAGAGGCCGTCGGCAAGCGCGTCGATTCGGGTCAGGACGACGAACCCTCGTATCGCGTGGTCGGGGTGGTCGCCGACGTGAGTACGGGACCCGGGCGCGATGTGTGGCCCCACGCCTTCCATCCACTCGAGGAGTCACCCTGGAGGGAGATGGAGATCCTCGTGCGCGCGTCGACGGACGACGCATCCGGGATCGCCACGGCTCTTCGCGACATGGTCCGGCGCTTCGACCCGAGCCTTCCGGTGACCTCCATCCAGACCATGGAGACGCTCTCGTCCCAGGCGTTGGCGGCTCCTCGCTTCTACGCGGCGCTCTTCGCGAGCTTCGCCGGACTGGCGCTGCTCCTGGCCATCGTGGGCGTCTACGGAACCACGGCCTACGCCACCCGGTCGCGGCTGCGCGAAGCGGGCATCCGCCTGGTCCTGGGAGCACGACGCGAACAGGTGGTGGGTGCCCTGGTCGTTCCCAGCGGCCTCGCCGTCTCGGTGGGAATCGCCCTCGGGCTCCTCGGAGCGGCGGCCGGCTCCAACGTGCTCGCGGAGACGCTGCGGCACGTGGAGCCGAGGGACGGTCTCACGTACGCCGTCGTCGGCCTCGCGGTCGCTGCCACGGGCCTCGTCGCGGCATGGCTTCCCGCGAGGCTGGCGTCGCGTGCCGATCCCATGCAGACCCTGAGGGAAGAATGAGTCAGATGACGAAGCGCACGCTGCAGATTCTCCTGGCCCTCCTCGAGGGGCCCCTCCACGGCTACGGAATCAAGCAGGCCGTGGAGGATCGGACCGATGGAGCCGTCCGCCTCGGATCCGGTACGCTGTACGAGGCCATCAACCGCTCGGTGGAAGCGGGTCAGATCGAGGAGGTGGCTGCGCCGGATTCGGAACCCTCCTCGGGCGGCCCCCCACGGCGCTTCTATGCCCTGACGCCGGGCGGGCGCGCCGCCTTGGCCGACGAGATCCGACACCTGGACTCGATGGTCGCCTACGCCAAGGCCCGGGACCTGCTGTCGCGCGGCTGAGGACGGACCACTCCGCCCCGACGCGGGCTTGGTGTCGTACCCCGACGGAACCCGCTTATCGCTGCGATTGGCACGCATCCTGCATTCACTACGTAGTGAATGATTGACGGGTCACGTTTACCCGAAACAGGAGGATGCAATGAACCGCAACGAAATCGAAGGAAACTGGAAACAGCTCAAGGGTCGCGCCAAGGAGAAGTGGGGCGAACTGACGGACGATGATCTCGATCAGGTGGATGGACGCCGTGAGCGTCTCGTCGGGAAGATCCAGGAGAAGTACGGCAAGACGGCTTCGGAAGCGTCCGAAGAGGTCGAGGAGTTCTTCGACGAACTGACCGAGACGGTCACGACGGGCTGATACGCCCTACCCGAACCCTTTCACGAACACAACCCAAAGGAGGACATAGATGTTGGAGCTCGCTCTTGGACTGCTGCTGCTCGCCGTGATCGCTGCAGTGTTCGGATTCGGTGGAGTTGCAGGCGCCTTCGCCGGAGCCGCGAAGTTCGTCTTCGTGATCTTCCTCGTACTCGCCGTGGCCGCGCTGCTCTTCTAGGCCGCCACTGCCGGACGAAGGAAAGAAGGGCCGCTCCTCACGGACGCGGCCCCTTTTCTTTTTGAGCCTTCTTCTACTGGCCCCGAAGAGACGGATCGTCCACCGGAACCCCGGCCGCATTGCGATACACCCACCATATGCGCTGGAACGCGGTCAGGTTGGTGAGGACGGCCACGACGATGATGACCGTCATGAGGACCCGGCCTCCGAAATCCAGGCCGAAGAAGAGGGACCCGGCGCCCAGGAGCACGACGCGCTCGGGTCGCTGCATGAGCCCGACCTTGCAGTCGAGGCCGAGGCCTTCGGCGCGGGCTCGGGTGTAGCTCACCATCAGCGAGCCGGCCATCGCCGCGAAGATCACGTACACCATCCAGACGTCGGCGAGGGCTCGACCGTAGCTGTTGTAGAGGGAGAGTAGGCCGGCGAAGACCACGATCTCGCTGATCCGGTCGAGGGTCGAGTCGTAGAAGGACCCGAACTTCGACGCCATACCGCTCACTCGGGCGACCTGTCCGTCGAACATGTCCCACAGGCCTCCGAGCAGGACCATGAAGCCCGCCCAGCGGACGTGGTCCAGGTGATACAGGTACCCGGCGCCCGCCACGCAGACGAACCCCAGGGTGGTTACCAGATTGGGATGGATCTCGCGACGGACCATCCACGCCACCGCCGGATCGATGATCCCGTAGACGGGGCCGCGCAGGCGCTCGAGACTCACGGTGTACGGTCCATGGCGAGAATCATAACGGACCGGCGCCGCCTGTGGGTGCTGCGGTCAGCCCATCTCCCAGATGTGGGCCGCGATGATCTCGCCCCGACCGATCCACCTCTGAACGATCTCCCGGACGGTGTCGCCCAGCTCGCTGACGTGGACGGGCTTCTTGAAGACGGCCTCCGCTCCCTGCTCCAACGCCTTCATCTCGTCCTCCACGCTGGGCGACGCCGTGAGCACGACGATGGGGGCGGCGAAGCCGTCTCCGCGAGCCCGAGCCCACTCGAGGACGGTGAAGCCGTCGGCCTCCGGCATGTAGAGGTCGAGGATCACGAGATCGGGCATGGGATGGTCGGCGGCGCCGGCGACGGCCGCCTCGAGGTACCGGATCCCCTCGTGACCGTTGCCCGCCGTGTGCACTTCGAGACCGGGGTGGGCACGGCGAGCCGCAATGCCCACGAGGACCGCCTGGTCCTCAAGGTCTTCGATGACCAACAGAGTAGGTCCGCGCATGGACGGCTGGTGTCCTCCCCACGGGCCTGACGCTCTGGGGTCGGCACCGGGCATCGGGTCGGGGGCTGGAAAGGAAGATTCGACGGATGCCGTGGGGGGACGACGAAAAATGGGAGGGTACAGGGTCGAGAAGCCAGCTTCACGTGACTCGCGCCCCTCGTTCCGGGTCGGGTGGCGATGCCGAAAGCGCCCGCTGCAGCCATCGTAGGTGAGAAGACAACCTCCACCATGGCCGGCGCGTGGCTGCGGTCGCGCCGGGCCGAACCACGGAGACGCATGAGGCGGCTCTTCATCGTCCTCGCCCACCTCGTTTGGGTGGCTTCTTCGGCCCAGGGTGTGGCGGGACAGCTGACGGTACGGGCCCTGGGGGCTCCGTCGGACCGGCCCCTTCGAGGCGCCCTGGTAACGCTGGGCGACGCCGACGGTCACTTCGTCGGAAGCATGCTTACCGACGGGCGGGGCGTGGCCCGCTTCGACAGGCTTCCGCAGGGGACGCTAAGCGTTCGCGTCGAGATGATCGGACACGCCACGGCGTCCCGCAGCGCGACCATGACGCCGGGTCAGGGGCGGGAGGTCGTGGTGCGTCTGCCGGTGCGGGCCGTGCGGCTCGAGGGGCTGGAGGTCGCAGGAGAACCACGATGTGCCGTCACGGCGTCGGAAGGGCGCCTCGCCTCCGAGGTGTGGGACGAGGTCCGAAGAGCCCTGGAAGCCGCTCGTTGGACGGCCGATCGGGGCCTCTACCGCTACCGGGTACGTCGCTCCGTGCGGGACGTCGAGCTGAGGAGCGGGCGACTGCTCGCCGAGGAGGGTGGCAGCGGATCGGGGTGGGGGACTCGGCCGTACCACAGCCTTACCACGGAGCGGCTGCACGCCGAGGGCTTCGTCCAGTCAGAGGGGGGCGGAGGCGACGTGTACTACGCGCCCGACGAGGAGGTCCTCCTCAGCGACCTCTTCCTGGAGAACCACTGCCTGCGGGCGGTTCTCGGAGACGGGGCCACGGCCGGGTGGGTGGGGTTGGCGTTTCGTCCCATCGGTACCCGCTCGGTACCCGACATCAGCGGTACGCTCTGGATCGAGCAGGACAGCTGGGAACTCCGGAGGCTGGACTTCGCCTACGAAGGTCTCCGTAGGGCGACTCCCGTCCGCAACGTGGGAGGCTCGGTGCACTTTCGCCGCCTTCCGGACGGGACGTGGATCGTGCCCGAGTGGACCATCCGGACGCCCCTCATGGGGTCGGGGACCGACCTCCAGGGTCGCCGTCAGGTCTTTCAGATGGGGGTGCGTGAGGAGGGCGGAGAGGTCCTCGAGGTACGCCAGCCCGGAGGTCGGATCGTGATGGCGTCGGGCACCGGGTTCATCGATGGGACGGTGGTGGACAGCGCCGGAACCCTGGGGATCCCGGGCGCGACGGTGATCCTTGAGGGCGAGGGAGTCGATACCCGGACGGACAGCCTCGGCACCTTCGTCTTCTCGCGCCTGGAGCCGGGGACGTACCGTGTCTCCTTCACCCATGAAAGCCTGCCCGGCGGGTACGAAGCGCCGGCGCGCATGGTAGAGTTGCGGGGCGGGCAGGTCCTAGCCCTCACCCTGGCGCTCCCCACCACCGCCGATATCGTCGCGCACCGGTGCCGGCGCGCCGGGGCCGGATCCGACGAGGCCGTCGCTGTCACTGGCCGGGTCATGGACGCATCGACGGGACTCCCCCTCGCCGGTGCCCGTCTCTCGTTCCGACGTGGCCGCGAGGCCGTCGACGTGGGCGAGGTCGTCTCGGGGTCCGCCGGGTGGTAACTGGCGTGCGGCGTTCGCGGAGCGGACGCCCTAACGGTTTCGGCGGAGTGGGGGCCCTTCGCCTCGGGTGAGGAGGCGGTGGCGTGGGGTGTCGACGACCACCAGGGGCGTCGGGTGGGTACCGCCGACGTGGCCATTCCGCTCCTCGGTTCGGGCGCGGTCCGGGGGCGGGTGGTGGAAGAGCCGGGAGGAGTACCCGTGGAGGGGGTCCAGGTGGAGGTGGTGACGGGGCAGGAGGGATCGGTACGGCGCGTGGCGGAGACCGACCCCGACGGGCGCTTCGTCGTGGAGGACGTGCCGGCGGGTCGCCACTATCTGGCCGTATCCCACGCCCGGTATCGAGCCGGAGGGGACTCGCTTGCCATCGGCGGTGGCGAGGACGTGGAGGTCGAGGTCGCCATGCCCGTCATCGACGCCGCCCTGGATCGACTCCTGCCGGGTCTCGCCGCCGACCTCCCCGGCCCTAGCGTCGAGGTGATTCGCCGGGAGCGCCCACCCGGGGGCTGACGCCGGATCGCTCCCCGAGCCCGGTCTGCGTCTCGCACCCAGCGCCCGTCCTCGCCTCGCTCCCGGCGCCCCTCTCCGTCTCGCCTACGGCGCCGGATCTGTCCTCCCCAGAGGACAAAACCCCTCCCGCGTCGCGCGCCGATTCCGGCGTAACGCGTTGTGGTTGCGAGAGATGGTACTCGGGGCACAGCGCTTGCCTTTTAGAGGCGTGCAATCGTTGAACCTTGGAGTCGGGGGGATCCATGATCCATAGAGCTACATACTTCGCTTTCGTCGCCGGACTCGCGCTGGCAGCCGTCGGCCCGTCCCCGGCAGAGGCGCAGCTCACCGGTCGGGTGATCCTCCGGGCGGGGCCCATCGGCGTGGACATCGTGTGCGGCCCCCGCCCCTCGGTGGTGGTCGGGTATGGGGACCGTCGCTATGAACCGCGCGCCCGACGGGGCGGCCGGGTCGTCGTCGTGGAGGACCGCCGACCCACCCGCTACTACCGCGGCATGAGCCTTCGGGACCTCGAGCGCTACCTGGCCTGGGTGGAAGGAGAGTACCGCTACTTCCGGCGACTCCATCCCTACGACGCGTACCACCGGTTCGGGTGGAACGAGCGCGAGCTCGATCGCTACGTCGACTGGCTGAAGGACGAACGCAAGTTCCTGAAGAGGGAGCGCAAGGCTCTGCGGAAGCTCTATCGAGGGCACCGCAGAGGGGACTGGGACGACGACGACTGGGATGATGACGACTGGGACGACGACGATTGGGATGACGACGATTGGGACGACGACGACGGGGACGACGACCGCCGCGATCGACGGCCCCGACGGCGTCCCGGCCGCTGAGGCCGAGGGTTAGCCGACCTGACAGCGGGCGCTTGCGCCCCTCCGAGGGCCATCCCTAAGATCGCCACCGTTCGGCGTCGGGGGATGGCCCTCCTCGGTGCCCTCTCCGCGCTCCTGACCCCTCGTCACTCGGCCCTCGACGGCGCCGAGGAAGGTTCTCCGCGATGGCTCCTCCCGAGACGGCGCTCCCGGTTGTGCGACCCTTCGGTTCCACCATGCGCAGGGATGCGTGGTGGCTTCAGCCTCTCGCGGTCTTTCTCGGTCTCGGCGCCTTCATCGTTTACTCGACGTGGGCGGCGTTCCAGGGGGAGCACTACACCTTCGGCAACTACCTGTCCCCGTTCTACTCGCCGGAGCTCTTCGGCGATTCGGGCCACGCGCTTTTCGGCGCACGCCCCCAGTGGTGGCCGGGATGGATGCCGTTCTCACCCGCCTTCCTGATTCTATGGGCCCCGGGTGGCTTCCGTCTCACGTGCTACTACTACCGCGGAGCCTACTACAAATCCTTCTGGGCCGACCCGCCCAACTGCGCCGTGGGGGAGCCACGAAAGAGCTATCTCGGTGAGCGGCACTTCCCCCTCATCATGCAGAACGTCCACCGCTACTTCCTGTACCTGGCGCTGGTCTTCATCGTCATCCTCTCCTACGACTTCTGGCGAGCCCTCTGGTTCGTCGACCCGGCCACCGGTGCCGAGACCCTGGGGCTGGGCGTGGGTTCGCTGGTCCTGGGCATGAACGTGATCCTTCTGGGCAGCTACACCCTCGGATGCCACTCCCTGCGCCACCTCGTGGGAGGCCGGCTCAACACGATCTCCGACAAGCCGGTGCGGAAGACGACCTACTCGTGCGTCACGTGCCTCAACAAGCGGCACATGCTCTTCGCCTGGCTCAGCCTCTTCTGGGTCGGCTTCTCCGATCTGTACGTCCGACTCTGCTCCATGGGTGTCTGGACCGATTGGAGAATCTTCTGATGGCCGAGTATAAGACGGTCGAACACGACGTCCTCGTCATCGGGGCGGGAGGCGCGGGCCTGAGGGCCGCAGTGGAGGCGGCCAAGGAGGCCCGCGTCGGTCTCGTCTGCAAATCGTTGCTGGGTAAGGCGCACACGGTCATGGCCGAGGGTGGCATCGCCGCGTCTCTGGCCAACGTCGACGAACGGGACAACTGGCGGGTCCACTTCGCCGACACCATGCGGGGCGGCGCCTACCTCAACAACTGGCGCATGGCCGAGCTCCATGCCCGGGAGGCGCCCGACCGCGTGCGGGAGCTGGAGGCGTGGGGTGCGCTCATGGACCGAACCCCCGACGGGAAGATCCTCCAGCGGAACTTCGGGGGGCATGCGTATCCCCGACTGGCCCACGTGGGCGACCGTACCGGGCTCGAGATGATCCGGACGCTCCAGGACCACGGCATCCACCAGGGACTCGACGTCCACATGGAGGTGACGGTCACGACGCTCCTCATGGATGGCGGCCGTGTGGCTGGTGCCCTCGGCTACGACCGGGAGCGTGGTCGCTTTACGGTGTTCAAGGCCGGTGCGGTCGTCATGGCCACCGGTGGAATCGGAAAGGCGTACAAGATCACGAGCAACTCGTGGGAGTACACCGGCGATGGCCACGCCCTGGCGTATCACGCCGGCGCCGAACTCCTGGACATGGAGTTCCTCCAGTTCCACCCCACCGGCATGGTCTGGCCCCCCAGCGTACAGGGGATCCTGGTGACCGAAGGCGTCCGGGGAGAGGGGGGCATCCTGAAGAACAGCGAAGGCCGCCGCTTCATGTTCGACGACATCCCACCCCTCTATCAGGATCAGACGGCCGATACGCCCGAGGAGGGATGGCGCTACGTCACTGGCGACAGGCAGGCCCGTCGCCCTCCCGAGCTTCTGACCCGTGATCACGTTGCCCGCTGTATCCTGCGCGAGGTGAAGGAGGGGCGGGGAAGCCCCCACGGCGGTGTCTTCCTCGACATCGCCTGGATCGACGAGAAGGTCCCCAACGGGCCCGAGCACATCAAGCGCAAGCTCCCGGGCATGTACCACCAGTTCAAGGAGTTGGCGGGCATCGACATCACCAAGGAGCCCATGGAGGTCGGGCCCACCACCCACTACGTGATGGGTGGGATTCGCGTCGATGCCGACACCCAGATGTCGACGGTGCCCGGGCTTTTCGCGGCCGGCGAGTGCGCTGCGGGTCTCCACGGGGCGAACCGACTGGGCGGCAACTCCCTGTCGGATCTTCTGGTCTTCGGTCGGCGAGCGGGGCAGTACGCCGCCGAGTTCGCGAACGAGAAGGGCCAGCCCACCATCGACGAGGGTCAGGTGAAGGCCGCCGTGCGGGCTGCCCTCGCCCCCCTCGAGCGCCCCAGCGGTGATGACGATGTCGGTCCGTACAAGGTCCTCCAGTCCATCCAGGACCTCATGCAGGAGAAGGCCGGGATCATTCGCGACGAGGACCACCTTTCCGCCGCCATGGAGGGGCTGGAGCGCATCCGTCCCCAAGTGGACGGCATTTCGGTGGGCGGCAACCGGGAGTTCAATCCCGGATGGCACGCCGCCCTGGACCTGGCCAACATCATGACCGTCTCCGAGGCGTTGGTGCGGGCCGCTCGGGAACGGAAGGAGAGTCGGGGGGCGCACTCGCGGACCGACTACACCGGAAAGGATCCGGAATGGGGGAAGGTGAATCTCGTGATCCGGAAGGGCTCGGACGGCGAGATGGACATCCGCAGGGAGACCATCCCGGAGATGCGTCAGGACCTCAAGGACATCATCGAGGAGATGGGTTGATGAAGACCGTCGCGTTCAGCATCTGGAGAGGCGATCAGCAGGGCGGCGGCTTCACCGACTACGAGGTGGAGGTCCAGCCGGGCTACGTGGTTCTCGACGCCGTACGGAAGATCCAGGCGGAGCAGGCCCACGACATGGCCATCCGCTGGAACTGCAAGGCGGGTCGCTGCGGCTCCTGCTCGGCGGAGATCAACGGCATGCCCAAGCTCATGTGCATGACCCGGCTGGACGATCTCCCCCAGGAGAAGCCCATCCGCGTGGAGCCCATGAGAGCCTTTCCCGTCATCCGTGATCTCGTGACGGATGTCTCGTGGAACTACCGCGTGAAGCAACGAATCAAGCCCTTCAAGCCGCGCAAACCGGACTTCGAAGACGGTACCTGGGAGATGCATCAGGAGGACGTGGATCGGGTCATGGAGTTCAGGAAGTGCATCGAGTGCTTCCTCTGCCAGGACGTGTGCCACGTTCTACGGGACCATCACAAGCACGACGAGTTCATCGGCCCGCGATTCTTCATCTATACCGCCGGCCTGGAGATGCATCCGCTGGACGAGGAAGACCGCCTCGACGAGTTGCGGGAAGCCCATGGCGTCGGCTATTGCAACATCACGAAGTGCTGCACGAAGGTGTGTCCCGAGCACATCACCATCACGGACAATGCCATCATCCCGCTCAAGGAGCGGGTCGTGGATCGTGCCTACGATCCGGTGGCGAAGGTTCTCCGGGTCATCACCGGCGGATCGAAGAAGACGACGTGACGGGGCTGCGCCCCGGACTGGAGGAGGAAGCGTGGACATCGAACGACCCATCGAGCTGAAGAAGCTCCATACCGACGCGCTGGAGGCGGCTCTCGCCCGGGCGCGCCACTACCGGCTGCTGAACCAGCCCCACCTGGCCGAGAGCATCTTCCGGGACATCCTCGAGGTGGACCCCGAGGACGAGGATGCCCTGGTGGGTCTCATCATGACGCTGTGCGACGCATTCGTGACCGCGTCCAGCGCACCCGTGAGTGAAGTGCTGCGGATGGCGGGGGAGCTCGACGACGACTACGCCCGGTCGTACTACTCCGGCCTGGTATGCGAGCGGAAGGCTCAGGCCCAGCTGGACAAGGGCGGGCCTGGCGCCGGGGCCGTGGCGTACGACTGGATCCGCCAGGCCATGGACCACTACACCGACGCGGAGCCCCTGCGGCCCTCGGGCAACGACGACGCCCTCCTGCGCTGGAATACCTGCGCCCGCATCCTGAACAACCGTCCCGACGTCCGCCCCCGGATCGAAGACCCGGCGGTGCACTTGCTCGAGTAGGGCGGCTCTAGCCTTCCTCGCCCTTCTGACGACCGCGTCGGCGGGCGACTTCCCGTAGGTCGGCCACCTGGTCCACCTCGTCGACGATCTCACGCCCGATGAGGGACTCGAAGACGTCCTCCAGGGTCACGACGCCGGCCATTCCACCGAACTCGTCCACGACGGCGAAGAGGTGGGTCTGCTCCTCGATGAAGCGATGGAGGAGGAGGTGTCCGTGGGTGCTCTGCGGAACGAAGAGAAGCGGTCGGGCCAGCTCCTCGAGGCGTTTGTCGAGGTGCCCCTTGGCCATCTCCGCGAGAACGTCCGCAGCTCGCACGAGGCCGGTCCATCGATCGGAGTCCTCCGAATCGACGATGGGGATGCGCGAATGGTGCCACGCCTCGACGTGGTCTCCCACCTCGGCCAAGGTCATGGACGCCGGTAGGCGGAACACCACGGTGCGGGGCGTCATGACGTCGTGGGCCGTGAGGTCGTCCAGCGCCAGGACGTTCCGGACCATCTTCGCTTCGTCGGGTGAGATGCTCCCTTCGTCGGCGGAGATCTGCGCGAGTTGCTTTACCTCCTCCTCGGGAGCGGCGAACACCGGTCCAGAGGGCTTCACCCACATGGAGGCGTGCTCGACGAGCCACACCAGGGGGTGGAGGGCGGTGATGGCCAGTCGCCAGGGAAGGGCGACGGCACGGGCCACCGGCCGGCTGTAGACCACGCCCAGGACCTTGGGGAAGATCTCCGAGAAGAGGAGCACCATGAGTGTGAAGGCCGCCGAGAACCAGATGAGCGCACCGTCACCGTAGAGGGCGGTGGCCTGGGCACCCGCCACCGATGCTCCGGCCGTGTTCGCCGCCGTGTTGACGATGAGGATGGCGGCGATGGGGCGCTCCATGTTGTCCTTGAAGGACTCGAGCACCGGCCCGGCGGCGCTTCCCGTATCACTGAGGGTCCGGATGTACGGACGCCGCACCGCGTAGATGGAGGCCTCGCTCAGAGAGCAGAGGGCCGACACCACGATGACCGTGACGACGGAGACGACGAAGACGGTCATGTCAGCGTTCCTCGGCAGGGACGAAATCGTCCTGGAGCAGGCTGGGACGCTCGGTGCGTCGGCGCCTGATGTGGTCGGAGAGATGGCCTTCGTACCGCGCGACGATGTCCAGGAGATAATCCTCGCCTCGCACGACCCGCCTGCACCCGGGCGCTCCGCACCCGCACGCGAAGGGGGGCATGCGCTCGTCGTAGTAGGTGGCGTAGTCCATGGTGATCTCCTCGCCGGCCCGGATGGGTCGCCGGGCGACGACGTCGAGGCCGTTGAGCCAGGCGTTGGGTTCGCAGGAGTGATTCATGGGCCGCCACTCCTCGGGGTCGGCGCTCCACATGACCCAGATCTCGTCGGTGAGGGGCCATGCGTAGCGGGCGAACCACTCCTTGTGTCGGTCGTCCCACGTCCGCTCCACCTCGGATCGGCTGACCAGATGGTGGGCCTCCTGCTCCCACTTCACCACCGTCTCACCGGCGTGGACATCACGGGTGGCGAACATGCCGTACTCGCCGGGCGCCTTCGGCAGGATCTGCCACGGCCACGTCCTCCGCCGGTGGCGGGCGAGGGCGGCGTCCACCACCCGGCGGGCGAAGCCGGCGTGGCCGTCCCCGTCCCAACGGAGAATGAGGTCGGCACTGGCCGGATCGGTCTCCGGGTAGAACACGCCGCAGTTGGGGTTGATCTCGAGCATCTGCACCCGCCCGTCCGCATCCACCCGCATGTCGCAGCGTCCGTAACCGGATCCGCGGATGCCCACGAAGAAGTCGGCCGAAGCGCGCCGAATCCGTTCGGCCAGGTCGGCGTCCTCCACCCGACGCGACGACAGGCCGTCGTAGTCCACCCACTTGAGGTCGTAGTGCTTGAAGCTCTCGCCTGGCGGGAACTGGTAGATGAGCGGGTCGTAGACGTGCGGCGTCCACGGGTCGTTGCCGTTCTCGACGACGAGGGAGGTGCATTCGTCGCCTTCGATGAACTCTTCGATGAGCGTCGAGCCGAACATGCCGATCATGCGCAGTGCCTGCTCGTGGAGCTCGGCGGGGTTGGTCACCCGTGACTCGCGCGTCAGGCTGTGACTCGCGTAGCTGTTCGGATGCTTGACGAAGAGGGGGAATCGTAGGACCTCGGCGGCGTGCTCGATGTCGACGTCACTCGACGCGTACCGATAGGCCGGGGTATCGATTCCCCACGCGGCGCAGACCCGTTTCATGGCCTCCCGCGTCGGTTCGAAGAAGCCCGCATCGGCGCCCGTGAACGGCGCGCCCACCGCTTCCAGCGTCTGCACGACTTCGACCCCGACGCGTCCTTCGTCCCAGGCGCCATCGCACAGGTTGAAGAAGAGATCGTACCCGGCGTTGGCGGCGCGCAGGATCTCGGCGACGCACGAGTCCTTTTCCAGCGTCAGGAGCGTCCAGTCCGCCTCGGGGATGTAGGGCCGGGGATCACAAGGCCAATCGTCTTCGGGGAACGGGTCCAGGTCCAGTTCCTGGTCCGTGAGGAGGCAGATCCTCTGCGTCATGGGGCCGGGGCATGTGGGTGGATGGCGATGTCGTCGTTGCTCGAATCGAGCGGGAACATCCCGAGGCGCCTGGTCGGGGGCAAGTTCCCGCGACGGTGCGAAGGTTTTTCTGTATCCCCGCGTGCCACGCAGCACATATTCGAAGGGTATCGCCGAGGGCCTGTCCGGTGCCCGCGGCCCCCTCGACACCCACCGTCGATCATGCGTCCACTCGTGACTGTCGCGACCATCGTCGCCCTGACTGCGCTGCCGGGCCACCTGTCTGCCCAGGACGTCGCCGCTGCGCCCACCTACGGCTCCATCGAGCTTTCCAGCGGCTCCATGCCCGACCCCCACGTGGTGGAGCTCACGGCGGGAGGCGACATCGCCGTCAACGAAGGGGGGTGCGCCTACGGTCAGGTGGCCGAAGCACCCGACTTCGATCTCTACTACACGGCCACCGAGGCCAACACGCTCTACATCTCGGCCATCAGCGACGAGGATACGACCCTATTGGTCAACGGCCCCGACGGCCGCTGGTACTGTGACGACGACAGCTACGGCGACCTGGATCCCATCATCGCCATCCCGAAGGCCCAGTCGGGTCTGTACGACATCTGGGTCGGGACGTACGGCGAAGAGCTGGTGTCGGCCACCCTCTACATCTCCGAGGTGGACCCCCGGCGGTAGGCGCCGGGGTCAGATCACCCCGTTCTCGAGGGTGCGGGCCAACTCCTCTTCGGCCAGGTGCGCCAGGTCCCGAAGGAGCGCCCGGTCCCGCGGAGAAAGATCCCGTGCCCGGCGGTCGATGACGCACAGGCTTCCCACACGATGGCCGTCGGGAGCCCTGAGCGGATAGCCGGCGTAGAAGCGCAGGTGGGCGGGGCCGGTCACCATGGGGTTGTCGGCGAATCGGTCGTCGACGGTGGCGTCGGGTACCACCATCATCTCGTCTCCGAGGATGGTGTGGGCGCACAGGGCGGCATCACGCGACGTCTCGCGCATGTCGACGCCCTCCGCGGACTTGAACCACTGCCGTTGGTCGTCGATGAAGGTCACCAGTGAAACGGGCACACCCAGCAGCGCCGCCGCCAACCGGGTGATCCGGTCGAAGCGCTCCTCGGACTCGGTGTCCACGACGCCGAGTCGATCGAGGGAGGCTTGTCGTTCGGCCTCGTTCTCCGTGGCCGGGGCCGTCACCCACCGGACGGGGGTTCCCAGCAGCCAGCCGCGAATCCGCGTCTTGGCGTACTCCGGCGAGAAGGGTCGGATGAGCCAGTCGTCCACTGCGTCGTCTTCGCCCGCTTCGTCGGCCACGGCGACGACCGTCGCGTCCTCCGTCCACTCCTCTTCGAGCCGGGCGATCCGGCGGGCGGTTTCCAGGCCTTCGGGGTCGGTGGACACGATGACCAGGGAGGGATCCCCCGGGGCCACCCGCGCCTCATCGCCCAGCCCGGGGCCGCGCCGGCGCACCTCCGCACCGTCGGAGGTTGCCACGTCCTTCACGATCTCGGCGTCGCGGGAGGGGGGCAGGGCCACGATGAGCCGGTGTCCCGAGATGGACCGGTCTTCTCGGAGGGCCGATCCGGCAGCCTGATCGGAGGGCGTCTGGGATCCGGTCGCCCGGATGTCAGGCGACGAGGCTTTCTCTGCGTCGCCCCTCAACTCCAGGACCGTGCCCTCCGTCGCCATGATGAGCTCGCCCGGGTAGTCGTGTTCCTTGGCGCGCTCCCGGAGTCCGGCTTCCAGGGTGGCGAGCTCCTCGTCGGAACGGGTCGGCTCGTGGTGACTCAGGGCCAGCGTGTGCACCCCGCCTTCGCCGGCGACGCGCATGGCGTACTCCATGGGGCTATGACCCCACCCGATGCGGTGGGGATACTCGGCCGCGGTGTACTGGGCGTCGTGGATGAGGAGGTCGGCGCCGGCGGCGAAGTCGGCGTGGTCCTTGTCCTTCCCCTTCAGCGCCTCTTCGCCGTCCGCGGCGCTCCTGCGGAAGGGCTCGTGGTCACAGGCGTAGACGAGCGTCGCCCCGTCCACGTGGAGGCGGTATCCCAACGTGAGCACGGGGTGGTTCAGGTATCGGGCCTCGATCTCGATGTCACCGACACGAAACGAGCCCTCCACCAGATGGTGATAGCGGAGCTCCGCGCCGAGGGCGTCCAGGGTGATGGGGAAGTACGTGTACTGCATCTGCCCCGAAAGGGCGTCGCGGAGGGACTCGCCCAGGCCCCGCGGTCCGTACACGTCCCAGTGGCCGCCTTCGACGAACAGAGGCGCGAAGAAGGGGAATCCCTGGATGTGGTCCCAGTGGGTATGACTGAAGAGGATGGTGCCGTCCCGTGGGCCGCGACCGTCGGCGGTGAGCGCGCGCCCCAGTGCCTGAGCACCCGATCCGCAGTCGATGACCACCAGATCACCTGCGTCGGATTCGACCTGAACGCACGAGGTGTTTCCGCCGTACCGGATGGTGGACGGCCCTGGAACCGGCAGCGAGCCCCGGGTCCCCCAAAAACGCACGCGCACTCGGTCAGCCCCTGCCGTGTAGCGGAGCCCCCGGATCGGTCCTGCTTCGAGGGTGGTTGATCGTATTCACGTCGACTCCTCGGTGCACGCGTGCGTCATCATGCAGCGTGGGGCGTCGAATGGCCAACGAAGTCACTGCGCGACGGGGTACCACGACATTATCGTCGACGCATGATCTCTTCGCATCGCCTGGCCGTCATGCTCGCTCTCGTCTCGTGTTCGGGGTGTGCGAGTACCGGCACCGGAATGGCCGTACCCACGCCTGCCGAGATCCCCGCTCTCGAGGCGCACGTCGCGCGTGACCCGGGTGACGTCGAGGCCGGCCTCCGTCTTGCCTCGGGGTATCGCGATGCCGGGCGCATCGACGAGGCGCGCGGCCTCGTTGCGACCCTGACGGAGTTCGCCCCGGACGATCCGGGGCTGGCGGTCATGCAGGGCCTCCTTGCCGAAGACGCGGGCGAGTACGATGCGGCGGTGGGCTTCTATCAGTCGTTCCTGGATTCGGGTGCGGGCGGCTCCCTACGAACGGAGGTGGAACGCCGTCTCGAGGCGGCCCGCGTCGAAGCCCTCCGGGCCGACGTCCGGGACGCTCTGTCCAGGGAAGAGTCGCTGGCGCAGACGGCGCCGGATCCGGCCACGGTGGGCATCTTCCCCTTCGTCTTCGAAGGGGCGGACCCCCAGTACGAGCCTCTCGCCCTCGTCCTCCCCGAGCTGCTCACCACCGATCTGGGCATCACGGGTCGACTCACGGTCATCGAGCGCACCAAGATCCAGACGCTTCTCGACGAGCTCCAACTCGGAGAGTCGGGCCGAGTGGAGGAGGCCACGGCGGCGCGGGGCGGACGTCTCCTCGGATCGGGACACATCGTCCAGGGCCGCTTCCGCATGCGGGAGGCCACCCGCGTGGATGTCGATGCCTCGGTGGTCACCGTCGGCCCCCCGGGGCAGGAGTTCATCGACCCGTTGGAGGCCGAGGACGAGATCGAGCGCTTCTTCGAGCTGGAAAAGCGGCTCGCCTTCGGCATCTACGACGAGCTTGGCGTTCAGTTGACGCCCGCGGAGCGCGAGCTGGTGAACGAGCGTCAGACAGAGAGCATCGAGGCGCTGCTGGCGTTCGGTCGGGGTCTCGCCGCGGCCGACGCCGGCGACTTCGGGCAAGCCCGCCAGCACTACGCAGACGCGGCGGCCTTGGACCCCTCCTTCGCTCTTGCTCGGACGCGACTCAACCGGGCCACCATGCTGTCGATCCCCCCGCCGGCCCTCCGAATGGCCGGCCAGATCGCCCGCCAAGCCCACCGGATCGGGTCTCGACAGGCGGCAGTACGCCTCCTGACCAACGCTCCGGCCTCCATGAGGCAGCGCGTCCTGGCCAGCCTCGGGGGTCAGAAGCGGGCGGTCCTCGCCGAGCTCCTCGGACAGGATCGAGTTGGTCAGGCCATCCTCCTGGAGCTCGTCTTCCGCGGGCCGGGGGAAGAGCAGTGAACGGCGCCCACAGGCTCCGGCCGTCATGGACACGAGCCCCTTGGAGCGGGACCCTCGCAGGGATGATGCTGGCGTTCCCGGGATGCGCCCTGGCCCAGAGCATCGGCGCGGGCGTCCACGTGCAGAGCTACTCCTTTGACGATCCTACCACCGCCGGTGTCGAATCCGTACGGCTCTTCGTGACGCCGTTCGCCGCGGCCGCGGACGTGGGTCGCGTGTCCCTGGGTCTGTCCGGCGCGTACGCCCGCGGCACCGCCACGGGGCCGACGGGGGGCGAGGCCTCGCTGTCGGGTCCCACCGATACGGACCTCGTCCTCACCTATCGACCCGGCCCTGACTGGCTGCTGATCTCCGCCAGCTCGGCCCTCCCCACGGGGAAAGCGTCCCTCGATACCCAGGGCTCCTTCGTCGCGGCCTTCATCGCAGCCGAGCTCCTGCCCTTCGAGATCGATTCGTGGGGGAGCGGTGGCGACGTGGGAGGCGACGTGGCGGTGGCGACTCAGGCGGGCGCTTGGGGCGTCGGGGCCTCGGCCGGCTATCGGGTAGCGCGGGCGTACGAACCGCTTCCCGACCTCCCCTTCTCGTACAAGCCCGGCAACCAATTCCAGCTCCGCCTCGCCCTCGACCGGAACGTCTCCCAGTCGAGCACGCTCTCCTTCTTGGTCGGTCTTCAGCACTTCTCCGATGACGAACTCGCGGGGACCAACCTCTTCAAGTCCGGCACCCGGGTGCAGGCGGTCACGAGTTTCGCCTTTCCCCTGGGGCTCCGGAGCAGCGCGCTGGTCTTCGGTGGGGTGAACCATCGGGCCAATGGAGCGCTGCTCACCGACGAGGCCGCGTTGGCGGGGGCCACCGACTCACCGTCGCAGCAGCTCTTCATGACCGGCGCCAACCTGCGATTCCCGCTGGGCCGGGGATCCGCGATCCTGCCCAAGGCCGAACTCCACGTCTTTCGTGCGGAGGACGGTGCCAGCCAGGGCTGGGTGACGACGGTGGGTCCGGCCCTCGACCTCCGGGTATCGGGCAACGCCAGCACCCGCCAGGTCTTCCTTACGCCTTCGTTCGTGTGGAGGACCGGTAACGTCATCGTGCAGGAGGGCTCGGAGAGCGGTTTCCAGGGATGGGAGGCGGGCATGACTCTGCGCGTGGTGGCCGGCCGATGAGGCCCCGGGCTGCGGGTCGTATTCGCCTCGGGTGGATCGCCCTGGTCGTCGTCGCCGCGAGCGGTTGCGACGCCCTCCTCACCGATCCGGCACCGCCTCCGGTGACGGTGGACGTCTCGTTCCAGATCGAGCCACCCGTGCTGGGCGGCTCGGCCGCGGCGTTTCAGAAGATCCGGTGGGCCGCCGTCCGGTTCATCCGACCTGACAGCGCCTTCAGGGACACCGTGTTCGTCGCACTTCCGGTGGAGGGTCGGATTCGCATTCCCGTGGCCCTGGACGTCGAGGAGCGGGTGGACGCCCTCGGCATCGTGGCGACCCTGGGGCTGGGGCCATCGACGCTCTTTGAAGGGGGCGGCGTGGTGCAAATCGATCCCGGACAGCCGACATCGGCGGTCATCGACGTCCAACCCGTTCCGGCCGCCGTCTTCGCCGAGGCGCCCCTCGTGTTCATCCCCAACGTCGGCGAGTCCGTGGTCATCGGGTCCGCCGCGTTCTTCGCCACGGGCGACACGGTCTCTGGGCTCCAGGGGACGTGGCTCTCCGAGGACCCGTCGACCATCTCCGTGACCGTGGACGGTACCGCCACGGCCCAGCAACTGGGACAAGCCCGCCTCGAAGTCCGTGCGGCGACGTTCGCCGACACGGTGGTGGTGGCCACCGCACCAGTGGACACCGTCCTGGTGTCCCCACCGGACACCACCCTCGCCGTCAACGAGACGGTGCAGCTCGCCGCCGAGCTCCGGGACGTGTCGGGTAACGCTCTCGTGGGACGGGCGGTGACGTGGGGATCGCAGAACGGTGCGGTCGCTTCGGTGAATGCCACGGGATTGGTCCGCGCCACGGGAGTCGGCACGACGAACATCGTCGTCATGTCGGGCTCGGCCGTGACTGCGGTCCCCATCACCGTGGTGCCCGCACCGCAGGACGAGTAGTCGGCTCCACCCAGCCCCGGGCGTCAGGCTCCGGCCAACGCTCCCAGCGCGCGGGTCTTGCCCAGGTGGCGGGCCCATCCCTCCGGCGTCGAATCGAAGGAGCGGTCGCGAACGCCGGTGTCGGCACCGGCCTCGAGGAGAACGCGCACGGCCCCGGGTTGGTCTCCCATGACGGCCCAGTGCAGGGCCGTACCCCCGTGGTCGAAGGGTGGGCGATGGTCGGGGTCGGCGCCGGCTTCCATGAGCATCTCCATGGCCTCGACCCGTCCGTGGAGGGAGGCGTAGATCAGCGCCACGCCCAGACGCTCGCGCCGGTCGGCGTCGGCGGGCCAGGCGGCTAGACCGTAGTGGGCAAGCCGGTGCGAGGCCGGATCGCCCTCCTCGAGGCAGCTTGCGAGGCGCTCGGTGTCGCCCAGGCCGGCTGCGGCCACCAGGTCGGTTCGGGCGCCCCGCTCGGCAAGATGACGGGCCGCCTCCGACTCGCCGTAGTACAGAGCCCCGATGAGGCTGCCGCCGTTGCGCGCGTCGATGTCGGCGCCGGCGTCGAGGAGCAGGTCGAGGAGCGCCCGTTGTGACCCCGAATGGCGCGCAGCGGCACTGGTGGCCACCAGGCCCAGCGTCGTCCACCCGATGTCGTCGGGTTGGACCGGACCCGGGAGCGTGACGACGTCCACGTCCGCGCAGCGTTCCAGGAGCAGCCGCGCCAGCTCCACCACTCCTTCGGGCAACGCGGAGATGAAGGGGTTCCCCGCCACGTGGTGCAGGAGGGTGGCGCCGTGGAAGTATCCGTCGTACGGGGCTTCGGTGGTGGAGAAGCGGCGCTCCACCAGGTCGGGCGCGTCGTCCAAGGCGGCGCGAAGCCCCTCGCCGTCACCCGCGAGCAGGCGGTTCCGCGCCTCTATGAGAGGTGTGTCCCGGTTCGCCGTTTCGTCGACGTCCACCGCGGCTCCTTCGGCCCAAGCCCTCTTCTAGTAAGATTTACGGACCCCTCGTGGGGGAGTGCCCGGATTGTAGAGAATCCGCGCCGTGGCAATAGTCCTGAGCACCGAAATTCAGCGTACGGCCCCCAATTCATGCCCGACGAAGAAAAGCCGATTCTCGGCCATTTCGCCACCTACCGGTTCTCGCTCGACTTCTGGGATCTCGACGCGGACGACCGGCGGGACGAGGCCCTCGCCTGGTTCCAACGCATCGGATCCACGGCCGATGTCGCCCAGTTGTATCTCACGCAGGGCATCGAGTCCGACAGCGACGTTCTGGTATGGACCACGGCCACGGTGGACGACGTGGGGGTGCCCGCCCGTTTCTTCAAGGACCGGGCCGCGGCGGACAACGCCGGTCGCCACGTCGCCGAGTTGGATCACGTGCTCTGGGGAATGACCCGTCCCTCCCAGTACAGCCGGGCCAAGTCCGCTCAGGAGATCGATCCGTACGCCGACGACGAGCGGACCACGTATCTGGTGATGTACCCGTTCACCAAGACGGCGGACTGGTACTTGAAGGGGCGCGACACCCGTCAGGGGATGATGAACGAGCACATCCGCATCGGAAAACAGTTCACCGACATCAAGCAGCTGCTTCTGTACTCGTTCGGTCTGCAGGACCAGGAGTTCGTCGTCGTCTACGAGACGGAGGACCTCGAGCTCTTCTCCAAGCTCGTGTACGACCTCCGGGACACCGAGGCGAGGATCTACACGAAGGCCGACACCCCCCTCCACACCGCAGTCCGGCTCTCCCCGGACGAGTGGGCCGCAGGCCTGGGCCCGGCGGCGGACTGAGGGCGGCATGAACGGGCAGGAGATCTTCGTCATCGGGACCAGCCAGTCGGTGGCGTCTGCGGCCATGCGCGAGCAGATCTTCGTCGACCTGGAGGAGCTGTACCAGACACTCGGCGATCTCCTCACCTGCCGGGGCCTCCTCGACGAGGCAGTTCCCCTGGCCACGTGCGGACGACTGGAGCTCTACTGCGTCGCCGCCGACCCGGATCGTGCGGTGAAGGTTCTCGTGCGGATGATGGAGCGACGCACGGGAGTCGGCCGCGACGCACTCCGCGATCACGTCTACGCCCTGCGGGGCGACCAGGCCGTGCGGCACCTCTTCCGCGTGGCCTCGGGGCTCGACTCGGTGGTCCATGGCGAGGCCCAGATTCTCGGGCAGGTCCGTGAGGCCGCTCGGGACCGCCGGGCCGTGATGACGAAGGGACCCATCCTCCACCGCCTGTTCGAGATGGCACTCGCTACGGGCAAGAAAGTGCGGACGGAGACCGAGATCGGTCGCGGGGCGGCCTCACTGGCCGGCGCGGCCCTCCGCATGGTGCAGCGCGAGATGCCGTCTCTCGGCACGTCCACGGCGTTGGTCATCGGCGCCGGCGATACGGGCGCCCTCGTCGCCCGCCTCCTCTCCAAGGCGGGCGTCGGTGCGTTGATCGTGGCGAACCGGACGCTGGCCAAGGCGGAGGCGGCCGGCCGATGTGCCGGCGCGGAGGCCATCGGTCTCGACGAGCTCGCCGACGGAATCGCCCGCGCCGACCTCGTGGTGGGGGCCGTCACGGCCGAAGACTACCTGGTCACCGCCGACACCCTGTCCGGCATCGAGCCGAAGGCCGACGGACGAGCGCGGTACTTCCTGGACCTCGCCCACCCGAGGAACTTCGACCCGGCCCTCGGCGACATGGACGGCATCGAGCTCTTCGACCTCGACCACGTGTTCGAACGGGTGGAGGCGGCCAAGGCGTCGCGCGCTGCCCAGGTTCCCAAGGCCGAAGCCATCGTGGTGGATCAGGCCGACGGCTTTCGACGCTGGCTCACGTCGAGGCAGGGGATCCACGTGCTGCGCGCCGTCCGCGCTCACGTTCTCGACGTTGCCCAGGAGGAAGCGGAACGCTTCTCCCGCGGCAGGACGGACGAGGAGCGTGAGCAGATCCGACGATTCGCCCGGTCCATGGCGCGGACCCTCCTCCATCAGCCCACGGTGGCCTTGCGCGACGCGGACCCGGGAAGCGACTCCGGTCGCTCCATCCTGAACGCCGCACCCGCCCTCTTCGGCGTCGATGTGGACGAGAGCGACGATGCGAAGTCGAGATGACGGGCGCGGGCGGCACACCTCCCGCGGGGAAGATCGGCGT
>CALJKZ010000388.1 GCA_937983085.1 uncultured Gemmatimonadales bacterium | reverse complement strand
CGAGCCCATGCCACGTCCAGAAGAAGAACGACCACGCGAATCCCACGAACAGGAGCTTCGGGTCGCGCATGATTGCGATGGAGCGAAGCAGGCTCTCGAGCCCGGCGATGACCTTGCTCCTGATCCCCTGGGGAAGGATCACGGCCAGACGCTCCGCGAGAAGCAGGAACTGGCGAGGTAGAGCGGCCATCATGATCAGTACGACGAGAATGCCGATGACCAGTCCACCGGCCGCCCGCAGCATGGAGGCACCCCCGCCCACCGTAAGGGCGTCGGAGGCCGGGAAGCCGGGCGTCATCACCGGGATCACGAGGAAGAGCAGGAGTACGACGCCGTCCATGAAGCGCTCGACCACGAGCGTGCCGAATGCCGCGGTCGCCGTCACCGGCTCCATTCGGCTGAAGGCGAAGGCCCGGGCGAACTCCCCCATGCGAGCGGGGAGCACGTTGTTCGCCATGAATCCGATGGACACGCCGGCGAACCGCGAGCGCAGCGCCGTGTTCGGTCGCACCGGAGCCAGAAGGACCTTCCAACGGAGGGCGCGGATGAAGAAGCCGAACGTCGCCACGAACACGGAGGCGCCGAGGAGCCAGAAGTTCCCCGTCGAGATGTTCGCGATGACTTCACCGAAGTCCACGTCCTTCAGGACCCACCACAACAGAAAGACGGTGACGGCGAGCCCGAAGGTCGCCTTCCCCCAGTGCTTCACGAACGCCGGGCCCGACGGATGATCTGCGCCATCTCCCGGACCGCCGCCTCGAGACCGGTGAAGACCGCCCGGGAGACGATGGAATGGCCGATGTTGAGCTCCTCCAACTCGGCGATGGCCGCGATGGGCGCGACGTTCTCATAGGTGAGTCCGTGGCCGGCGTGCACGTCCAGGCCCAAGCTCCGACCCAGCTCCGCGCCCCGGGCGATGCGATCGAGATGGTGTCGACGCTCCTCGCCTCGGGTGTTGGCGTACTCCCCGGTATGGATCTCGATGGCGTCGGCCCCGAGATCGGCGGAAATCCGGATGGCCTCTTCCTCCGGATCGATGAAGAGAGACGTCCGCACGCCTGCGGCGGCAAGGCGTCGGAGGGCCTCCTCCGTGGGCTTCCGCTGTCCCGGCTCACCGAGGGCCAACCCGCCCTCGGTGGTGACTTCCTCCCTCTTCTCCGGCACCAACGTCGCCTGCACGGGAGCCAGCTCGCAGGTGAGCTCGAGGATATCCGACGACGCGGCGAGTTCCAGGTTCATGGGCGTACGGATCGTCTCGGCCAGGAGGCGGACGTCACGGTCCTGGATATGGCGCCGGTCCTCGCGGAGGTGCACGGTGATCCCGTCGGCTCCACCCAGTTCGGCGAGGACGGCAGCGCGGACGGGGTCGGGCTCGTCGGTGCGACGCGCTTGGCGCACGGTGGCCACGTGATCGATGTTGACGTACAGACGCATGCTCATCCCACGTTGGTGGGTTGTGGGTCGCGATCGGGAATGATGGAGTCGGGGTCGGGACTCGCCGGGATCTCATCCAGGTAACGGCGGAAGAGCCGGTCGAGGGCGCCGCGGGCCTCCTCGTCGGCCGAGCCGGCGTCCAGCCGGAGCAGCTCGGCGGCGAGGAAGGCGTAGAGCCTCTGATCTTCCGGATCGAGAGCCCGGAGGTGGAGCGCCGCCCGCTCGAAGTCCCCCTGCCGCGCCGGATGCGCCGCCGCGTCCACACCGCGACCGCCTTCCAGTGCCGTCAGCGCCGACCGTACGGACGCGAGCAAGGCCGGCCGTGCGTCGTCGGCCGTGATGCCCGCTCGCTCCATGAGGCGAACGGAGAGGGCGAGAAGCGGCTCGACGGAGCCGCTGACGAGGGTCGAAGCCGCGTCGACGAGGGGTCGACGCCCAGCCGGGACTTCCAGCACCTCCACGTCCAGGGCATCCGCCATGCGGCGGGCGACGGAGATGGCCGAGGGCGAACCCGTGACGGCCACGTAGCCGCTGCCGCTCCCCCCGAAGGCCTGGAACGCCCCCAATGCATACCCCTGAGCGTGGAGGGGAGCGAGGGCGTCGGTGGGGAGCGTCGGCGAGACGTGAAAGGCCGCGCACCCCTCGGGGGCTCTCCCCTGCCCGGCCACGGAAAACGCCGTCTCGGGCACGCTCTCGTCGGGCACGGCGAGAAGGACGGCGAAGGTCGTCGCCTCGAACGGCTCGAGGCCATAGACGTATCGGGCCAGTCCGCGGGCGAAGACGGTATGGGCCGGCGTCTCGACCTCGCGGCCGTACACCGTGATGCCGTCGAAGGCGTCCGAACCCGCCAGCCGCTCCGCAAAGGCCAGGGCCTCCGCGCGGGTCCCGACGATGGCCACGGATCCGAGGCTCACGCGACCTCCTGTACGGAGACGTCCCGCCGTCCCGTCAACCGGCCGAGGAGCGCCACCGGGATCCGCGCCGTGAGGGAGACGCGCATACTGTCGTCGGATCGGCCGGTGACCTCGCCCTCGCGGTAGATGGCCGCGATGGTTTCGCCATCGACGACGGGCACGCTCACCACGACGCTCGCCAACCGTCCTCGGACGCGGGTGAGGAGCGTGTCCCGAAGGGCGTCGTGGGTGTCGGCGTCCAGCGCCGAGACGAACACCGCCGGGGTCGCATCGAGGGACCGGACTCGGGCTCGCAGCATCTCCTCTTCCTCGTGGGTGATGCGATCGATCTTGTTGAAGACCAGAATCTGGTCACGTCCGTCGAGTCCCAGGTCGTGGAGCACCTCGGAGACCACTTGATGGTGTTCCCGCCAGTCTGAATGGGACGCGTCGATGACGTGGAGCAGGACGTCGGCCTCCCGGGCCTCCTCCAGCGTGGACCGGAACGAGGCCACGAGGTGGTGGGGGAGCTTTCGAATGAAACCGACGGTGTCGGTGAGAAGCGCCTCGTATCCCGAGCCGAGGTCCACGCTCCGGGTCGCCGAATCCAGCGTCGCGAAGAGGCGATCCTCCACGAAGAGCTCCGAGCCGGAAAGAGCGCGCAGCAGGGACGACTTCCCTGCGTTGGTGTATCCCACCAACGCCACGCGGAAGCTGCCCTCCCTCGATTTCCTCTGCTGGGCCCTCGCCTTCGCCACGTCCTTGAGCTTCGAACGAAGATCGGCGATACGCGTGCCGATGAGACGGCGGTCGGTCTCGAGCTGGGTCTCACCCGGGCCCCGTAGGCCGATGCCGCCTCGGATCCTGGACAAGTGGCTCCACATCCGCCGCAGCCGCGGGAGCAGGTACTGGAGCTGGGCCAACTCCACCTGCATCCTCGCCTCTCGGGAACGGGCCCGGGTGGCGAAGATGTCGAGGATGATCTCGGAGCGATCCATCACCCGGACGCCGACGATCTCCTCCAGGTTCTTGCCCTGGGCCGGACTGAGCTCCTCGTCGAAGACCACCAGGTCGGCCTCGGTGCTCGCGACGAGCTCGGCCAGCTCGCGAGCCTTGCCCTCCCCCAGGTAGTACGCGGGGTTGGGGGCGTCGATGCGCTGCACGAGCTTGCCGACGACGTTGCCGCCGGCAGTATCCGTCAGGCGCGACAGCTCCTCCAGATGCTCGTCGACGAGGTCGCGGCTCGCCGTCCGGTGGGGGGCTCCGACGAGGACCACCCGGTCCACGGGAGTGTGGAGGTCGATGAGTTGAGTGGGGATCCTGCACCTCCGACCCGATGGGGTCGATGTCTGGCCGGAAGGCCGTCGACGCAGGCGACGCCGCCCGGCGGTGTTGCGCTCAATGAAGGATACCGAAGGACCCGACTCTGATGTAGTGTCGTCGCATTTGGTTCGATCCCCGCCTACGGCTCGTCCGCGGGCTTCTGCCTCCGTTCCGCCCACCACGCCAACCGCTGGCCGATGGTCTTCTCGAAGCCGTAGGGCCCCGGTTGGTAGAAGGGCTCGCCGCCGACGCCCTCCGGGAGGTACTCCTGGGCCGCCACCCCGTCGGGCTCGTTGGGGTCGTACCGGTACCCCTCACCATACCCCAGATCCTTCATGAGCCCCGTGGGGGCGTTGCGGATGTGAAGGGGCACGGGCGCCGACGGAGTCGACCGCGCCTCCTGCGCCGCTGCCTTCCAGGCCGCGTACGCCCGGTTGGACTTGGGAGCCGTGGCCAGGTAGACCGCGGCCTGGGCGAGAGCCAACTCGCCCTCCGGCGCGCCCAGGAAGTGGTAGGCATCGCGAGCCGCGATGACGGCGCCAAGGGCGGCCGGATCTGCCAGACCGATGTCCTCCGACGCCATCCGCACCATCCGGCGGGCGATGTACAGCGGGTCCTCCCCGCCGTGCAGCATCCGAGCGAGCCAGTAGAGGGCCGCATCGGGATCGCTGCCCCGGATGGATTTGTGGAAGGCCGAGATGAGGTTGTAGTGCTCCTCGCCGCTCTTGTCGTACGTAGCGAAGCGATGCTGGAGGGCCTCCTTCGCCACCTCCGTGTCCACCGAGCCGCCCACGCCGACGATGCGGGCCGCCGCCTCCAGGACGCCCAGCGCCCGTCGAGCGTCGCCGTCGGCGGCTTCCGCCACGAAGTCCAGCGCATCGGCGTCCACGGCCAGGTTCAGCGAGGCGAGCCCACGCGGGTCGTCGAGGGCCTGCCGGAGGATGAGTCCCAGATCGTCGGCCGACAAAGGCTCGAGAACGTAGACAGGCGCCCGGGACAGGAGGGGCCGTACGATCTCGAAAGACGGGTTTTCCGTGGTGGCCCCGATGAGGATGATGGTTCCCGCCTCGACGTGCGGCAGGAAGGCGTCCTGCTGCGCCTTGTTGAATCGGTGGATCTCGTCGCAGAAGAGGATCGTTCGACGACCCGTCGCATGGAGGCGCTGCCCCGCCTCGGCGATGATCTCCCGCACGCGGGCCACGCCCTCGGTCACCGCGCTGAACGACACGAAGGTGACGTCCGACTCCGCCGCGATGAGCCGGGCCAGCGTCGTCTTGCCACTCCCCGGTGGCCCCCAGAGGATCATGCTGCCGACACGCCCGGCGTCCAGCATGGACCGCACGGCCTTCCCGGGCGCCAGCAGATGCTGCTGACCTCGAAACTCGTCGATGGACTCGGGCCGCATTCGGGCCGCGAGGGGGGCTTGGTCGCCCATCCCCGCGGAGGTCGGCGTCCGCTCAGCCCCGCCGACTCCGCTGCTTCACATGTCGCCGGTAGCGGCTCCGGGTACCGCGTCGTCGCCTGCGAAGAGGCTCAGCTCATCCGCCACGACGTTCCCCCTGGCCTACCCGGTCCGCCATCTCCGAGGCCCTCGCTTCCAACGCTCCCGCTTCGTTGCGCCCCGGATCTTCGAGGACCCAGTCGAGAAGGGCGTCGAGGATGTCGCCGAAGTGAGGACCCGGCCTCAGCCCCATCCCTATGAGGTCCCGGCCGTCCAGAGCCAGGTCCCCCACGGCCAGGGGCGGCCGCCGTCTCAGTACTGCCTTCGCGCGTCTCCAGGAGCCCACGACGTCCGAGGGGTCGGCGCCTCCGCCCCGCGCCCTGGCGAGTTCGAGGCGGGCCAGCGCATGAAGTCGCTCCGGCCCGTGTCGGCTGAGCCAGCGTCGGTACGCCTCGTCTTCGGCGTCGGGAGGCGGCAGGGGCGCACCCGAAGCCAGGTGCGCGACGTCGTCGGCCTGGCGATTCGAAAGCCGGAGTCGGACGAGGAGCGCCGCGACATCGGACTCGGGCAACCCGTGGAGGAGAGCCCCGAGCCTCGCCTCGGGGCGTCCTGCGGGCAACGAATCCACGGCGGAGAGGCGTCGGTCCCAGTCGTCTGACGAAGCTCGCCAGGAGTCCACCTCCGGATAGAGAACGGCGAGGGCACCGGAGTCGGCGTAGAGGGACAACGCCTCCGACGGTCGCGGATCCGCGCCGAGGACCTTGAGGAGCTCTTCCCGGATGCGCTCCGGCGACAGCGTAGTGAGGCCGTCCACGAGCTGACGGATGGCACTCCACGTCGCCTCATCGATGCGCAGTCCAAAGCGACCAGCGAAGCGCAGCGCCCGCAGAATCCTGAGGTAGTCCTCCCGGAACCGATCGGTGGGCTCGCCCACCGTCCTGAGCACCCTGCGGCGGAGATCACCTTCACCGTCGAAGGGGTCCAGGAACTCTTCGCGGAGGGGGTGCCAGGCGATGGCGTTGATGGTGAAGTCCCGGCGTGCCAGGTCGTCCTCCACCCGGTCGGCGAACTCCACGACAGCGTGGCGGCCGTCGGTCTCCACGTCCTTGCGGAAGGTCGTGACCTCGTACAGGACGCCCTCGCGGTCGAGAATGCCCACGGTGCCGTGCTCGATCCCGATGGGCACCGTCCGCCGGAACAGCCGACGCATCTCCGTCGGGCTCGCCCGTGTGGTCAGATCCCAGTCCCCCGAGGGTCGTCCGAGGAGGGCGTCACGCACCGCCCCTCCTACCGCCCAGGTCTCGTGTCCCGCCTCTTCCAGCGTACGGGTGATCCAGCGCACCGCCGCAGGCGCGTCGGGGCGAGGACTCATCCCACCAGCACCGCCCCGCCGTTGACGTTGAGGATTTCTCCGGTGACGTGGCGGGCCAGCTCGGAACAGAGGAAGCCGATGGGTACCGCCACGTCCTCCGCGGTGGCGGTGCGACCGCTGGGGATGGAGGCGCCGATCCGCCCCCTGTTCTCCGGGGTCAGCGCGCTCTCCGACATCTCCGTGTCGATCCACCCCGGCGCCACCGAATTCACGGTGATTCCGCGCGGAGCAAGCTCGACGCAGAAGCCCTTCACGAAGGAGATCATCGCGCCCTTTGTGGCGGCGTAGTCGGCGTGGAACGCCTCGCCCCGCTGGCCCGCCGTGCTGCTCACGAGAACGATCCTGCCGTGGTCGTTGAGTCGACGGGAGGCCGCACGGCAGGTGAAGAAGATGGAGTGCAGGTTGGCGTCCACCGTGCGGTGCCATCGTTCGTCGTCCAACTCCGACACGGGCACGTCCTCGGGCGGCCAGATGCCGTGGTTGCCGATGAAGATGTCGAGGCCTTTCCCGAACTCCTCGTCGGCCCGTGCGAAGAGGGCTTCTACGTCGGAAGGTCGGGTGAGGTCGCCGGCGAGGGACCACGCGTCGACGCCCAGCGCCTCGCATCGGGCCACGACGTCGTCGGCCTCGTCGCTCCGGCTGCGGTACCCGATCCCGACCGACGCGCCGGCGCGCGCCAGAAGGAGGGCCGTAGCCGCGCCCACGCCCCGAGATCCGCCGGTGACGAGGGCAGTCTTCCCCTGGAGGTCGATGAGGTCTCGCACGATCAACCGTCGGATTCGGTCGAGGAGGCGTACGCCGCCTCGACGATGTCGCACACGATGTGTCCGATCATGAGGTGCATCTCCTGCGTCAACGCGGTAGCGGCATCCGGCACGACCACCGCCAGGTCGACGAGACCCGCGAGGGCTCCCCCGCCCCGTCCGAGGATCCCCACCGAACGAACGCCCATCTCCCGGGCCGCTTCCGCCGCCCGGAGCAGGTTCCTCGACTGTCCGCTTGTCGAGTGCAGCATCAGCAGGTCGCCTGGCTGCCCCAACGCCCGCACCTGCCGCTCGAAGACGCGTTCGAACCCGTAGTCGTTCCCGGCCGCCGTCAGGATGGAGGTATCGGTGGTAAGCGCGACGGCCGCGAGGGGCCGTCGATCCCGGGAGAAGCGGACCACGTACTCCGCCGCCAGGTGCTGGGCGTCGGCTGCGGATCCTCCGTTACCGCAGAAGAGGAGCTTGCCCCCGGAACGCACGACCTGGAGCGTTTCCGCCGCGACCTCCGCGACCATATCACCGAGGTCGCGTTCGACGGCGTCGAGGACGCGACGGTGGGCGTCGATGTGCGCCGTGAAGACCCCCTCCGACTGCAGGACCCGTTTTCTCATCTCGTTGCCGGTCATCCTTTTTGCCGCTGTGGCCTCATGTGTTGCCTCATGATGCCACGAATGCGGTCGAAGAGCTTCGACGAGGGCGGCAAGGGCGCGACCGGGATGGGCTGGAGGTCCTCCAGGACCCGGCCGGGATTGACGCGACACAGGAGGTCCAGCGCCTCCTCCGCCCCCCGAGCCCTCAGCGCATCCCACGCCTCGTCCTTGTAGAGCTTGAGCCCGGACTTACCGTGAAAGTCGGAGGCCATATAGTCCACGACCCCGGCCTCCAGGAGCTGGAGAGCAATGTCGTTGGCCTCGTTGCCGTACCGTCCGAACAGCGAACCGTAGTTCACCTGGAGGTAGGCCCCGGCGCGACGCCACTTGCCGGCCAGATTCAAGGGGTTGGCCTGTCCCATGTACCGCTCCGGATGGGCCACGATGGGCCGGTACCCCTGGTCCCGGAGCCGCTCGAGGACCCGCGCCGACCCCGGGGGAACCTGGAGGCGCGGCCACTCCACGAGCACGAAGGACGTGCCCGCCATGCGGATGCGCGGGTCGGACAGATCCACTTCCGGAACGTCGAGGAGGATCTCGTGGCCGCGCCGGAACTCCACCTCGGGCAAGGATTCCCTCACCGCGGCCGCAGCCTCGTCGAAGGCGGCGGACACCTCCGACAGCCGGGCTTCGAGTCCGGTGGGGTCGAGGGTCAGGCTGCCCCGAATGTGAGGGGTCGTCACGAGGCGCCGGATTCCCACGTGGGTCATCCGCTCCACGGACGCCACGGCCGCAGCCACGCTCCTCGCTCCATCGTCCACCCCGGGCACCAGGTGGCTATGGATGTCGACGAGCGAGCTTCGGTCGGGGATGATCACCGCGTCCGTCCTACCTCCACCAAGCGGCCGAGTACCTCCTCGGGCGCCTCGGCTTCCAACGCCGCCTCGCAGGCGTACGAGATCAGGGCGTCGGCGAGCAGAAGCTCGAACGCCGAGGCTCTCTCTCGTCCCGGCCGGGCCACAGCGGCGTCCAATCGGAGAACACCGGCATCTTCAAGGACGTCCACCCGCTCCCCTGCCCGCTGACCGCTCGTCGGCTCGGCCTCCACAGCGGCCTCCAGCCGGCAGCGCAGATCGTCGGGAGGCGTCGGGGTGCGACCTCCGAGCCAGGCGAGCACGTCGGTCACGAGTGGGTCCCCGACAGGAGCTCGCGCACGGTCCCGACCCCGGAAGCGAGCGCCTCGTCTAGCCGCGACGGGTCCTCCACTCCGGCCTGGGCCATGTGGGGCCGTCCGCCCCCTCGACCACCCACGAGGGCCGCGACTTCTCGCACCACGGCGTCGGCGCGAACGCCCCGGGAGATGAGATCGTCGGTGACGAACGCGAGAAGGGCCCGTTTCTCTCCGGGCATCTCGGCGGCGAGGACCGCGACCCCACTTCGTCCCCCTTCGAGGAAGGCGTCGCCCCACTTCCGTGCATCGTCCACGTCACGAGCCCGCAGACGCACGCCCCGGTACGACGCCGCGGCGCCGCTCTCGAGCTCGATGCTCTCCTCGGTCACCACGGTCTCGCCCGCCCCTCCCTGACTCCGCATCTCGTCGATGAGGGACTCGAGCGCACGTTTCTCCTCCAGGATGCCCTCGATCCGATTCTCCAGGTTCTCGGGCTGCGTCTTGAGCGCAGCGGCGGCGTCCTCCAGGCGACGTTCCTGGTCGCGGAGATGACGGTATGCGCCGCGCCCCGTCACGGCCTCCACCCGGCGGACCCCAGCAGCCACACCCGACTCGCTGAGAAGTCGGAAGACCCCGATGTCCCCTGTCGAGGCCACATGAGTGCCTCCACATAACTCCATGCTCACCCCGGGGACGTGCACCACCCGCACCTCGTCGGCGTACTTCTCACCGAAGAGCGCCATGGCGCCCGCGGCGACCGCTTCGTCGTACGCGCGATACTCGATCTCCACCGGGTGGTTCGCCCAGACACCCTCGTTGACGATGGCCTCCACCTCCTGGCGCTCGGCGGCTGTCATGGGTCCGGTGTGGGCGAAGTCGAAGCGTAGCCGGTCGGGAGCGACCAACGAGCCACGCTGCACCACGTGATCCCCGAGAACCGACCGGAGGGCGGCGTGCAGGAGGTGGGTGGCGGTGTGGTTGCGTATCGTGTCACCGCGGACGTCGGCCGGGACCTCCGCCCGAACGGTCTGGCCCGGCAGGCCCTGGAGATCGAACGATCCGGACACGGGGCCCACCACGACGGTGTCGCCGGCCAACTTCATCACGTCACGGACCTCGAGCTCCCAGCCGTCGCCGGTCACACGTCCACCGTCCGAGACCTGCCCCCCGCTTTCGGCGTAGAAGGGGTTTTCGGCTAGGATGAGCGCCACCCCACCCTCGACTTCCTTGGCCTTCAGTACCGGGGACTCGGTGGCCACACGCGTGTAGCCCACGAAGGTCTGACGACCGTCCGTGACGGACGTCCACCCTTCCACATCCAGGCCGGCGTCCATGGCTGGACCGCTGGCCGCCCGATCGGCCCGAGACCGCTCCCGCTGCGCGTCGAGCGCCTCCTGGAAGGCGGCGACGTCAACATCATAGCCGCGTTCCTCGGCCATGAGCTGCGTGAGATCGAGTGGGAACCCGAAGGTGTCGTACAGTTTGAACGCCTCGTCCCCGGGAATCGTGCCTCCCTCCCCCGACGCCAACTCCTCGAAGCGCTCGAGGCCGCCCTCGATGGTGGCCAGGAAGCGCTCCTCCTCGCCCCGGGTCGTCCGCACGATGTGGTCGCGGCGCGACTCCAGGTCCGGAAACACGTCACCCATGACGTCGATGACCGCGTCCACGACGTCGACGAGGGTCGGTGTCCTTCGCCCGAGGAGCCACGCGTGCCGGACCCCTCGCCGTAGAATCCGGCGAAGGACGTAGCCGCGCCCCTCGTTGGACGGATAGACCCCGTCGGAGAGGAGGAAGGCTACGGCCCGGGCGTGATCGGCGAGGACCCGAAAGCTCACGCCCTCCTCGGCGTCCCGCTCGTACGGGCGGCCCACCAGATCGGCCACCCGATCGAGGAGCGGAAGGAAGGCATCGGTGTGGTAGTTCGAGTCGACGCCCTGGAGCACGGAGGCGATGCGCTCCAAACCCGCACCCGTATCGACGCACGGGGCCGGCAACGGGTGGAGCGTGCCCTCCTCGTCGCGGTCGAACTGCATGAACACCAGGTTCCAGATCTCCAGGATCCGCCCCGATTCGTTGAGGTCGACGAACTCCTCGACACTCGTGACCGGCGCAGGGTCGTCCCGGAGGTCGTAGTGGAGCTCGGAGCAAGGGCCGCACGGTCCCGTGTCGGCCATCTGCCAAAAGTTGTCCTCGTCGCCCAGGCGGTAGATGCGATCGGCGGGCAGCCCGACCTCTTCGGCCCACAACTGGGCGGCCTCGTCGTCGGTATGGTGCACGGTGGCGTAGATCCGCGCCGGGTCGAGGCCGTACACGTCGGTGAGCAGCTCGTGGGCGAAGCGGATGGCGTCGCGCTTGAAGTAGTCTCCGAAGGAGAAGTTGCCCAGCATCTCGAAGAAGGTGTGGTGCCGTCTCGACCGACCCACCTCTTCCAGATCGTTGTGCTTGCCGCCGGCCCGAACGCACTTCTGCGACGTCGCTGCGCGCTGGAACCCCGGATCCTCCTGACCCAGGAAGACCCGCTTGAACTGGACCATTCCGGCGTTGGTGAAGAGCAGCGTCGGATCGTCCTCCGGTACGAGGGAAGAACTGGGGCGCACCTCGTGGCCCCGCTCCTCGAAGAAGTCGAGGAAATGCGTTCTGATCTCGGAGGTTTTCATGGGTATGCGTCGACGGCGCGGTCGCGCCGGGTAGTGGCTCGGTGTCAGACGGATCCTACCCGTGCTGACGCGGGTGGCTCCAAGGGCTGGAAACATAAGGGCCCCGGACGCGTCTGTCGTCCAGGGCCCTTGCGGCGAAGGCCGCCGTGCGGCGCCGTCCGGCGCCCCTCCGAGCGTTCAGGACCTCAGTCGGCGGACTCCTCCACCGGCTCCTCGGCCTCGTCCGCGTCCTCGACGTCGTCGGCCACAGCGCTCACCTTCTCTTCGTCGGTCAGCCCCAGAACCGGTCGCAGCTTGGCCTCGATCTCTTCGGCGATGTCCGGGTTCTCGGTGAGGAACACCTTCGAGTTCTCCTTGCCCTGCCCGAGGCGAAGGTCGCCGTACGAGTACCATGACCCCGACTTGTCGACGATGCCGTGGTCGACGCCCAGATCGATGAGCAGCCCGGTGTGGCTCACGCCCTCGTTGTACTGGATGTCGAACTCGGCCTGCTTGAACGGCGGGGCGCACTTGTTCTTCACCACCTTCACGCGGGTCCGGTTGCCCACGACGTCCTGCCCGTCCTTCACGGCGCCGATGCGTCGAATGTCCAGGCGCAGGGAGGCGTAGAACTTCAGCGCCCGCCCCCCCGACGTCGTCTCGGGACTTCCGAACATCACGCCGACCTTCTCGCGGATCTGGTTCGTGAACATGACCGCGGTGTGGGATCGGTTCACTGCTCCGGTGAGCTTGCGGACCGCCTGGCTCATGAGGCGGGCCTGGAGCCCCACGTGGGTGTCACCCATCTCGCC
>CALJKZ010000387.1 GCA_937983085.1 uncultured Gemmatimonadales bacterium | reverse complement strand
TCCTCTAGTATGATCAGCCTGCCATAATGCGTGCTCCTCTCATCTCCGGAATCCTGAAGCACTTCCTCTATCAGTTTGACTGGGGTTCCCTCGTCGTGATTGTCGTCGACATGCCGCCGGGGACTGGTGACGCGCAGCTGTCCCTCGTCCAGACCATCGACCTCGATGGTGCCGTCATGGTGACCACGCCCCAGCAGGTCGCCACGGGTGACGTCAGGCGCGGCATCAAGATGTTCGAGCGGGTCAACACCCGGATCATCGGAATCGTGGAGAACATGAGCGGGATGGCCTGCCCCAACTGCAACGAGGTCGTGGACGTGTTCGGCCGGGGCGGCGGGGAGACCCTCGCCGAGGAGATGGATCTCCCGTTCCTCGGTCGCGTGCCCCTGGACCCCGCCGTCGTGCGCGCTGGCGACACGGGCGCACCTACCGTCGTCTCCGCTCCGGAGTCAGCGGCGGGCGTCGCCCTTCGGAAGGTGGCCAACACCGTGGAGAGTGGATTGGCGGCGCCGGTGGCCTGACCGTCCCACTGGTGCGGAAAGGGTGGCTCCGGGCAGGCGGCCCGGGAGCCTGCGCGCTTTCGACCCGATGGCGTCTTACTCGCCGTCCAACCAGCGTCGGTCGGCGGCGGACAGGGAATCACCGCCTCGACTCCTCTCCAGGATCTTCACGACCACCCACCCCACGAGGAGGACGGGGGCCACCTTGAAGAGGAGGAAGGAGGCCAGGCCAAGCGTGAGGGAGAAGACCACACCGATCACGCTCAACACCACACCTGCGACCAGAATCGTGGCGAGGCCGACTGCGAAGAAGGTGAGAAGTGAACCGATCATGTCGATCTCCCGAGCGGCGAAGCGCTCGTACGATGGTTTATCGCCCGGCTAGTTGACCCAGACCACCGAGACACTGCCGAATGCGGCGTCGAGCTCGATGGTCACGCGGCGATCCGCGTGATTCCAATCCAACGACTCATACACGTCACCGCGCTTGACGAGCCCCTGGGAGTCCAGGGACGTGAGGATGCTGTCCTTTCGGGGGCGGAGGCCGAGTGCTTCGGGGCTCCGTGTCTGCGGCGACCCGAGCCCCATGTCGATGTCGAGGTGGGCATCCCGCTGCCAGCGACCCTCGAGTCCGAGGTTGATGGAGCCCACACCGGCGTCGACTTCGATCCGATCGGCGTTGAGGTTGCCCAGGTTCCGGGCGGTGAACTCCGCGGCTCCCACTTCGAAGCGGGCGGTGCCGATACGGCTCGGGTTCGGCTCGGACACGTCGACCTCCGATTCCGACGCCCCGGTGCGGAGGTCCAGGTCGGTGAGGGCGAGACCCCCGAGGTCCAGCTCGGCCTTCACGGCGCCGAACTCGAGATCGAGGTCCATGGGAATGCCCCGAGCCAACTCAAGGCGGAGCTCACCCGCTTCGTCGGTATCGATGTCCAGTCCCCGCCGCCGCGTCTCGACGCCGAGCTCCAAGCGATTTCCCGAATACTCCGCCACCGGCTCGAAGCGGTCTTCGTCGTACTCGAGGTGCATCCTGTAGAGCAGGCCACCATCGACCGAGCGGATGGAGAAGAGGCCGGCTCCGTAGCGGACGGAAACACTGACATCGTCCTCGCCATCGAGCCGTTGGGACATGGTCACCGTCTTCCAGTCCTGGCCTTCGGCAACCGGGGGAAGCGCCAGCAGTGCCGCAGCGGCGGCGACGAACGATCTACGCATTTCGTGTCTCCCTTACCCTTACCCGTCGGCACCGGCACCGGGGCCGGCGTCGTCATCCACATCCACGTCCATCGCGGCCTCCCAGGCCGCGTCCGGATCGTACGCAGCGTAGTACTCCTTCCGTCGTCCCCCCCGGGTCAGCAACACTGCGCCGAAGCCGATCTGGATCGCCACGATGGTGATGATGACGCCGCCCGCGAAGAGGATATTTCCGATGAAGCCGAGGAAGGGCAGGATCGAAACGATGTGGCCGACCATGAAGGCGAGAGCCAGTCCGACGAGACCGCCCACCAGGGTGAAGATCGGGTTCGTCTTCCGGATCCACCCGGTCCACGGGAAGCCGCTGTCCGCGAGCCACTCGCCGGTGTTCTGCGCCACCGCGAGGTAGCCGAGCAGTGCAGCGAGTCCCGCGGCGACGGGGAAGAGCGGCGCCCAGGCGATGGCTACCGGAATGCCTACGATGGAGACGAGAAGGGCGATGAGCCCCAGGATCCACACGGGGATCAGTAGGAAGCTGCCAGCGAGCCCTACCATGGCCGACCGCCCCGGC
>CALJKZ010000386.1 GCA_937983085.1 uncultured Gemmatimonadales bacterium | reverse complement strand
CAGTGCCACCAGGCGCCACCGAGCCACTACATGATGCACTTCGACATGACCTCGGCGAAGGTCGCCCGCAAGCCACATGCGAGGGTCGAGCAGTGCTACGAGTGCCATCGAATCACTTCCTTGAACGACATCCCAGGCATCGGTCGGTACAAGCACCACTGAATACAGGAGGGCAGATGAGCGCAAAGCAGGAACGATCCACGCCGACGGCGGACGAAGGCGCTTGGCGCGAGCTCGGACATGCGGAATGGGGAAAGCGCTCTCCCCTGGCCGAAGAGACGCGCTTTTTGCGCGGCCCCCAGAACCGAGTCCGGGACCTGTGGCGTGTCGTCCGCATAGGCGCTGAGCTCGTACGCGGGTTTCGTGCGTTCCGCGGCCTGCCGCCGACCGTCACCGTCTTCGGTTCGGCGCGCTTCGGCGAAGGATCCCCTTGGTACGAGCTCGCTCGTGACCTGGGTAGCCAGCTCAGTAGACAGGGGTTCGCAGTCATGACCGGAGGAGGCCCCGGCATGATGGAAGCAGCGAACCGGGGCGCCGCCGAAGCCGTTGGGACGTCCATCGGCTGCAACATCGTTCTGCCAAGGGAGCAGAAGCCAAACCAGTATGTGCAGCGCTGGACGGAGTTCCGCCACTTCTTCGTGCGGAAGGTCATGCTCGTCAAGTACAGCTGCGGGTTCGTCGCGATGCCAGGAGGCTTCGGCACGCTCGATGAGGTCTTCGAGATCGCCACCCTGATCCAGACGGACAAGGTGCACGACTTCCCGGTCATTCTGATGGGTCGCGAGTACTGGGACCCGCTGCGATCTTTCCTGGAAGGGCAGCTGCTGGAAAGGGGGGCGATCGTCAGGCTCGACCTGGATCGCCTGACGATCACCGACAACGTGGCGTCGGCCGTTACCTGTCTACGGCAATGCGCAGAACGGCGCTTCGGCATCGCGATGCCTGTTCCACGAATGGCTGAGGAGGCAGGGCAGTGAGAGTCTCCTTCCTAGGTGCGACCGGTACCGTTACTGGCTCGAAGTACCTCGTCGAGTGCCGTGGCGGGGCCAGGGTGCTGGTCGACTGCGGCCTGTTCCAAGGGCAGAAGAACCTCCGGCAGCGCAACTGGACGAGCCTCCCGGTCTCCCCCGCGAGCATCGACGCGGTGCTCCTCACGCATGCCCACATCGACCACACTGGCTATCTGCCGGCGCTCGTCAAGCATGGGTTCCGCGGGGACGTGTTCTGCACTTCCGCCACTCGCGACCTGGCGCAGATCCTGCTCCCAGACTGTGGCTACCTCCAGGAGGAAGACGCGAGGCACGCGAACGCCAGAGGGTACTCGCGGCACAAGCCGGCAATGCCGTTGTTCACCCGGGAGGATGCTGCGGCGTGTCTGCCCCTGCTGCGGCCCGTCGACTATGGCGTCGCGCTACAAGTGGCGCCTCGTCTGAACGTGACGTTCCATCCCGCGGGGCACATCCTCGGGTCGGCGTTCCTGGTGCTCGAGGACGAGGCGACCCGGCTGCTGTTCAGCGGTGATGTCGGCCGACAACACGACGTGCTGATGCGGCCGCCAAGCCCCATTCCCGCGGTCGACTACATCGTTTGTGAGTCGACGTATGGCGATCGGCTGCACGACCCTGCGGACGGCGCGGAGAAGCTGGCGGAGGTGATCCACAAGACCATGGTCCACGGCGGGAAAGTTGTGATCCCGGCGTTTGCAGTCGGCCGGGCACAGGCCCTCCTCTACCTGCTATCCGGGCTTCGGCTCAAGGGACGGATCCCGCGAATGCCCGTGTTCCTCGACAGTCCGATGGCCATCGACACGAGCGAGATCTACTGCCGACATCGAGCCGAACACCGGCTCGACGAGCCGTCTTGCCGAGCGACCTGTACGGTCGCCAGGTGCCTGCGGACACCTGCAGAGTCGAAGGAACTCAACTCGATGGCGCTTCCGTACGTCGTCTTGTCCGCCAGTGGCATGGCAACCGGTGGTCGCGTCGTGCACCACCTGGCACGGCTGCTCCCGGATGCCCGGAACACGGTGTTGCTCGCGGGCTTCCAGGCAGCGGGCACGCGCGGCCGTCGGCTCGCGGAAGGTGCGGAGACGGTGAGAATCCACGGCGATGACGTGCCGGTTCGGGCGCACGTCGAGATGCTCCACCACTTGTCGGCGCACGCCGATCGCGACGAGCTTCTGACCTGGCTGCGTACGGCATCGCACTCCCCGCAGTGCGTGTTTGTCACCCACGGGGAAGCCCAGGCGGCGCAGGCATTCAGCGCCCACGTTGCTGGTAGCCTCGGTTGGTCGACGATCGTCCCGGAGGATGGTGAGGTCGTGGAGCTTGGCTGATCCAATCGCAACTGGTGATGGAGATGGGAAGCGCCTCGGTGAGTTCGAACTGCGCGTGCGGGCGCCCGAAGGCTTGCTCTTCACGGGACCAGTCGTGGCACTCCGCGTGCCATCGGTCGATGGCCATCTCGGTGTTCTGGCCAACCATGCACCGATGCTTGCAGCTCTGAGGTGTGGCATCATGCAGGTTCTGCATCCGACCGGCGAGCGGGAAGTGATGGCTGTGGGAGACGGCTTCGCGGAGGTGACTCGCAAGGGCGTGAGCCTGGTCGTGCACTTCCTCGATTTCCCGCGCGGCATCGATCGTCAACGGGCGCATCTTGCCATGGGCCGCGCGCTGGCGCGTCTGCGGCGCGAGACGGAGGAAGAGGGCCTGGACTTGGTTCGCGCAGAGGCGGCCCTTTGCCGCTCGATCGCCAGACTCTCTGTGTGCGGCTGCGGCTGCGTCATGTGCCACGAGGCCAAGGCGGTCCCGCGCCGCGGCTGACCGGTCTGCCGGCTTCGCGCGTGAGTCGATGTCGGCGCGTCGAAGGAGGGGGAGCACCGATCCGGCCAGTTCTTGAGCATCGGGTAGTCAGGAACTGCCGGCGCCTCAGCCGCGTGGCAGGGCTGTTCCCCCGGCGCACCCGCACAGGCGCAAGGCATGGGGTTTGCACGCAACGCGCATCGGCCTCGCGAGTCGCTCAGTCGCAGTGCGAAGGAGTTCCGCAAGGCCGGAGTCCTTGTCCCCGGTCGGGCTTCGGCGACGTTGCCTGCGCACGACGATCGTCTCTACCGACACGAGG
>CALJKZ010000385.1 GCA_937983085.1 uncultured Gemmatimonadales bacterium | reverse complement strand
TTCCGGCCGCCAATGAAACGAGCCCTCGACCGACGACGCCCGAAGCCCGGGCGTCGTCGATGTCCGCCAGCCACTCCTCGCGCCAGCGCTCCCTCTCCCCGGCGGGCACCACGAGGCTGATGGCTCGCAGCCACAATCCCAGCAGTCGGGTCATCAGGCCTCGCCGGACCCCGTAACCCCTACCTGTCCAAGCGCATCGGCGGCCAGGACCCGCTGGGTCTGCGCGAGCCGACGGCGCGCCTCCTCTGCGAGAAGCTGTCCGGCTTCACTCAGCTGGTAGATCCGGCGACGCCGGCGTCCGGCCTCCCGAGCACCCTCCTCGTCCTCCCATTCCGAGCCCACGGCGCCCTCCTTCTCCAGGCGGCGCAGCACCGGATACACGGTGCCGGAGGCAAGCCCGGTCACGTCCATGATCTGGAATCCATGACGGCTCCCGGACGCCAGGGCCTGCAGGATGAGTGACGTGGCGTGGGTGAGTCGAACCGGTGACATGGCTGGATCTCCTACGAGTCTCCGAATGTCTAGCTCTATATATTGTACTCTACATAGCTGCCGAGAGGCAAGCCGCGCCCCGTCGATGCGAAGTGCGCCCCCTTCAGCCCACGAGGGCCAGCACCCTCAAGGGGCTCCCGCTACCGTCTACGATCTTCAGGGGCGCGGCAATGACGACGGACCCGGTGGGCGGCAGCCGATCGAGGTTGGTCAGACTGGCCAGACCGAACTTCCCCGCACCGTGCATGAGGGTGTGGTTGGGAAAGGGCAGGTCGAACGTGCCGGCTTGACCGGCGTCCGTCCCTACGGTCTCCACACCCACGCCGAGGACATCGCGTTCGATGAGGAGTTCGGTGGCGTCCTTTCGAAAGCCCGGCGAATGGGGCCCGTCGTCGTGGACGTTGAGGAAGTCGGCAGGGTCCGTGCGCTTCGACCAGTCGGTACGCAGGAGGACCCAAGCTCCGGCCGGAATCGTTCCATGCTCGGCCTCCCACGCTTCGATGCGCTCGGGCGAAAGGAGGAAGTCCGCCTCGGCTGCGTCAACCGGCTCGGGCGGGTTGCGCGACGTCGGCCGAGACATCGATGACGTAACCCGGCCCCACGAATCGTCCAACGGGGATCGTGTCGCACCGGTTGTCCGGAAGGTCCTTGCCGGACACCCAATGGACGGGTGCGTCGAAGTGGGTGCCGGTGTGCTCACCCACGTGAATGGTGTTCCAATACCATGCGGGACCACCGTCGTCGTAGCGACTGATTTCCTCCATGCTGAAGCCGGGCGATGGCGTGAAGATCTCCGGCAAGCCGATGACCGGCGTCTCGGGCCCCAGGGGCTGAGTCAGATCCACGACCTGCACTTTGCCCGAGGCCAGGTCGGCGATGAGTTGGTGCAATGAAGACATCGACTGCTCCCTTGTTCATGGGGCGGCGTTGGACGCCCCGTCAGGTCGGCTTTTCTTTCCGCTCCCGGAAGTAGCGGGCGAATCGGAACGCGTTCTCGGGTAGGTGAAGGTCCATGCCGTAGTCGTCCGGCCCGACGGCCTGGACGCGAGCCACGACCACACTCATCGCGTCGCGCTCGAAGGCGTTCACCACCGCTTCACCGAAGGCCATCTCGTCATCAACGGCATCGACGTGGGCGATACCGGCCCCTCTGGCCATGGCCGCCAAGTCGGTGACGCCAGTGTTGGTGTGGGACTCGAAGCCTCCGGTGGAGAGAAGGCTACCGTTGTCGAAGATGATGTGGACCAGGTTGGACGGAGCGTACCGGGCGAGGGTCGCGAGGGTGCCCAGGTTCATGAGAACCGAGCCATCTCCGTCGATGACCACGACCTTCTCGGCCGGGCGATGAAGGGCAAGCCCGAGGCCTATGGAGGAGGCGAGCCCCATGGCGTGCTGGAGGTAGAAGAAGTTCTCCCGGTGGCCGAGGTCGTACAGCTCCTGCGCGCACGCCCCCATGATGGTCACCACCGGCTTGTTCTCGAGCTCCGGGTAGATCATCTCGATGCATCGGCGACGCTCCATCAGGGATCCTCCTCCATGAGGTCCCGGGTGAGGAGAAGCGCCACCGGAGACAGGGACGACCGCGAGAAGGTATAGGCCTCCTTGATCTGCTGGGCCACGCGTTCCGGGTCGCGAGCATACTCGAAGGGAATGCCCAGCGCGCGCAGCACTTCTTCGGTGACGATTCCCCCTCGCGTGTGCCACGGATACGGCTCGCCCCAATGTCCGCGGAGTGCGATGAGCATGCAGAGGGGCACGCGTATAGCTGAGCCAACGACACGATGCCGTTGACTGCGGCGAGGAAGCCGTGGTTTTGCATGAGAAGGAGGTGCGGCTCGCCGGCGAAGTACGCCCCTGCCGCGACCCCTACGGCCTCCTCCTCCTTCGTGACCTGTACGAGCGTCATCTCCGGATCATCCTCCGCCCGCTGGAGGAGCAGTCCCAACCAGGTCTCGGGCAACGCCGAGATCGAGCGGATGCCCGCGGCGCGGATGCCTTGGTAGACGGCCTTGGAGTTGTCGTAGGAGACGGTCATGGGGCGGCCACGATACCGGAGCGGTATCGGCCACGCCAGCCGAGAAGGGTGAGCGCTAGCGGCTTCCCTTCCGGAGGACCATGACCGGCATGGTCTTGGCCATGATCACCAGGTCTTTGCCCGGCGACCGCTGGCCGATGTACTCGAGGTCGAGCTCCACCTTCTTCTTCACGTCCTCGAGGGTGGCGTCGTACCCGAGGTTCACTTGCGCCCAACCGGTGATGCCAGGCAGCACTCGCTGGCGGTCAGGGTAGTCGGAGAGCTCGGCGCGAAGCTCGGCGAAGATCTGGGGCTGCTCGGGTCTCGGGCCGACGATGTTCATGTCTCCCTTCACGACGTTGACGAGCTGGGGGAGCTCATCGAGACGGGTGGCTCTCAGGATCCGACCCACCCGGGTCACACGGGGATCGTTCTCTTTGGCCCAGCACTGGGCGCTCTCGCCGGCAGGAGCGCACGTCATCGTCCGGAACTTGTAGATGGTGAAGATGCGTCCGCCCTTGTCCTCCACCCGCCGTGGGTCGTCCTCCGTCCGCTCGCCCCGGCCGCGCCGATCGATGCCCACGCGGGGCTGTGTGAAGATGACCGGCCCGCGAGAATCGAGCTTGACGAGCGCAGCCACCAGAAGCATGAGGGGCGCCGTAAGCACGAGCGCCACGGATGCCACAACGACATTGAGGAGGCGGCGAGCCGATTCGGTCCGGTCGTCCGTGGGCGTCCCGACCGAGTCCTCGCCTTCCTTCCGCAAGGTGCCGAAGATGCCTGGCCTGGGTTCCAGCAGTTGGGTCATTGTGGCGTCGGGCTGAGTTCCGAAGAGTCGCCCTGAGGGGGGGTGCCGGCTCTTCAGAAGGGCAAGCCCGGCGCCACCACGACGCTACTAGGCCTTAGTCACACCACCACAACGACTTGTGTCGTTTTCGACCCCGCTGATGTCACGATCGAGTGACCGGACACGATGACCGAATCGGACAAGGTGCCGCCTCCAGTCGGTCGAAGTGTCGTGAGCCGGCACCGCTGCCGTCTTGGGGCACTCGGCCATCCAATCAGCGCCAGGGCGCCTCCTGGACCGCATCGACTTCGAGGATGGGATGCTTCTCCCCGGTCATCGCCCAGCGCACGAGCACCGTGGGAATCACGCCCGCCGCGTAGAAGTCATCGAAGAAGGCCTTTACCGTGAAGTCGTCGCCCTGCTCCAGCGCTTCTTCGGCCAACAACTCTTCGATCTGGATCTTCCCGGCGACATAGCTCGTTCCGTACCCCGGCTGGCGCAGGTAAAGATGCTGTTCTCCTCGGACCAGGTCTCCATCGGGGAGCCATCCCCGAGGCGTCCAGCGACCCGCGAACTCCACGGCCTCCTCCATGACGAAGCGGTTGCCGTGGAGCATGAGCCCGGACGTCGCCCGGGCCGCCCGGTGGGCGAGCAGGAGCCATACTAGTTCCCGGGCCCGCGGCGAGTTGTCGTCAAGGAGGCCGAGGTGCATGAACATCTCCTCGACTCCCGTGGCCAGCCCTTCCGACCTGTGGTCGTAGATGTTGTAGAGCGAAGGCGTAGCCCGAATAGGGCTCGGGTGGGGATCCTCGCGCATGCGCGCGAGTTCGATCCAGTGATGCATGTGCGGCCGGAAGGCATCGGGGTCCCGGTAGATGACTTCCTGGAAGAAGTTGCGGATCTCCCCCTCGGCCGCGGGTGAGAACGACCCGTTCACCGCGCGCAACGCCGCGTCCATCCACTCCTCGACGGTCTCCACTTCCTCCTCCTCGAGGAAGGTCATGTATCGATCCACCGACTCGTTTAGCCGCCGATCGTACTCGGCGGCGGTCTGGATTCTCTGGAGTGGCGGCATGTGTCGGTTGCGATTCTCCTCGAGGCGCAGCGAGGAATGGGAGCGTGCCAGCTCGCGGCGCATGAGCGTGAGCTGTTCTGCCCACGAGTAGGGCGACAGGTGGACGTTGTGCATATACCACGTGTACGCCTCCGGGCCGATGCCCGACGGCCCCGTCTTCCCGGGGAGCTCGGCTTCTACCCAGGCGGCGAAGGCAACGGAAGCTGCGGTGGCATCCGCAATCGCCTGGTCGAGGGCGGCGCTGGTGCCCGCCACCTCCCCGGCATACCCCCGAAGGTCGGCGGCCTGCCGGCGGAACGAACGGATGCCCGCCTCCCAGAGATCCCGCGCATTGCTCCCAGCGAGGTTGGTCCGCGCCTGCTCCAGGACGGCGGGGATGGCGGCGAATCGCTCGGCGAGCTCCTCGGCGTCGTCGGCCGCGAGCGGATAGTCATAAGTCCACGTGTCGATCCAGCCGTGCATGACCGGCCCCTCGTGTGCGGGCACGTCGCTCTCGGACCGGTACATCATGACGTAGAAAGCCGGGTCGCGGGCCCACGGCCTGCGGATCTTCAGGTCGAAGTCCAGACCATTCATCTCGGCCCGGACGAGGTGCCAGTCGATCTGCTGCTCCACAGGCCAGTCACCGATGTCGAAGGCCCACAGACGCTCCTTCCATTCGCGGAGCTCCGACTGTTGCCGGGCCATACTGGGAGCGGTGTAGTCAGGTACCCCATCCACGAACGTCGGACGCTCGAAGTCTCGCCACTCGTGAAACAGGGCGACGAGGTCCCTCCACGTCGATTGCGCCTCCACAGTTGCCGCAGAGGCCAGGAGGAGGGATACCGACATGAAGGGAACGACTACGGTCGAGAACAGGCGTGTCATGATGAGCCGTGTAGACTGGGTTCGTCGGGACGTAGACGATGGGGAGGCGGTGCCCCACGTGCAATCCAAGACCCGTGGCACCTCGACCTATGGCACTACGCGTCACCGGACCGAAGGTCATTGGGCGTTCTCGCTTGAAGGATGGGGGGCGGCCGCGTAGCATGGGCCGGGGTGAGGTAGCGATTCACATCCTTTTTCCGGCAGGCT
>CALJKZ010000384.1 GCA_937983085.1 uncultured Gemmatimonadales bacterium | reverse complement strand
CGTCCTCGAGGAACTCCTTCGTGAGCTCGAAGGTGATCGTGAGGTCGTCGAAGGCGGCCCGGCTCTCGTGGACGAAGAGGCCGAACTTGTAGCTCTTCATGTCCTTCGTCTTGCCCTTCGACGAGCCCTTGCCCTTGACGCGGCCGACACGGAAGAACTCCTTGAAGCCGTCCTTGGCGATCTCCACCTCGACGTCGCGGCCCACCTCGACCTTGCGCTGCAGGTTGCCGCTGAAGATGTCGCGGAAGTTGACCATCCCCGACGTCGGGTCCTCGGCGCCCTCGTCCTCCCGCAGGCCGCACGCGCCGATGTGCATGGCGCCGTTGCGGTTGAAGCGCTGGTCGAAGAGGTTGTAGACGACGTAGAAGTCGCTGAGGATCGGCTCGGTGACCACCGCGCCCACGTTGTGCTTCTTCGCCACGTTCAGCGTGAAGGTGGCGTGGAGTCGGCCGACGCCTTCCAGCTTGTGGCGGATCGACGTGGAGCCCTCGAGGACGAGGCGGCCCTCCTCGATGCGCGCGTTGTTGCGGCCGCCGTCGAGGAGCCGCGGCGGGCGGGCCTCCTCGAAGTCGTCGAGCTGCGCCGGGTCCTCGAAGTCGTAGAAGACGGTGACCTTCATCCCCCGCAGCTTGACGATCGTTCCGCGGAAGGCCTGGTTGAGCGCCTGGGTGCGGGGCGCCGCCTTCGTCGCCGGCGCGCCCGTCGGGGGGGCCCCGTCCTCGCCGGCGGCGGGCAGGGCGGCGAGGGCCATCAGTCCGATCCACGTGCGCAATCCGCTCATGCCGTTCCTCCCCGGGGATCGCCCCGTTGCAGGTTGGACGATCGGGCGCGTCGGCGTCCTGCGTGTTGGTACGTCTCCGGGACGAGGAGGGGGCACGGCTTTGACAAAGCAATTCGTCAAAGCTGCGTTGGGATCCTGTTGCGCCGATGCGCGCGCGACGCGGCATCCCGATCGCCGATCCCGCGGCCGTGCTACGGAAGGCGCATCGATCAACTCGTGGGGCCGACCCCTACGGCGCCCACTCGTGGAAGCGCGCGAGGTAGGGCTCGAGGAGCGCGGCCAGGTCGGCGTCCTCGAAGATGATGCCCGAGCACATGAAGCTGAAGGCCGAGTTGCCACGGTGGCACGCGAAGAGATGGCCCAGGGGTCCCTCGCCGTCCACGAGGACGGCGTAGCGCGATCCGTCGCCCCCCCGCACGGCCTCGTCGTCCCGGTTGATGACGACGTCGCTGCCCGCGAAGCCGATGCGGTAGCCGGCGAAGTCGCTGGCGACGGCGGCGACGGCCTCCTCGGGGCTGGTGCACCGGGTGATGGTGCAGCTCATGAGGATGCCGTCCCGCAGGGAGCCGTCGTACTCGTAGTCGAGCTCGACCGATCCGTCGCGGTGTCGGATGCGGTGGAACCGCTCATGGGAGGCCGCGTCCTCGGACACGCGTGCCCAGTCGGGCAGGCTCGACACCGAGACGACGTAGCTCCCATCGCCCGCGGCGGGCGGCTCCTTCGAGCCCAGCAGGGAAGGCGTGCCGTCCGCGGGGGCTCCGCCCGTCGCGCCGTCGTCGCCCTTCCCCGAGCCGAAGAGCAGGAGCAGCACGGCGCCCACGACGACGGCCGCGCCGATGGCGAGGAAGAAGGGCCGGTTGGAGGCCGTCGGCTTCTTCTTCGCCTCCCAGCGCCGGCGACGCGGGGCCGCCTGCTCGTCCTTGCGTTTTCCTCCGCCCATTGCGGCACCCTACCGCATCCGGCCCACGGGCTCAGGACCCGGAGTGGTCCTCCGACGGGTCGACGAGCTGGAAGGCGTGGCCGTCCGGGTCGTGGAAGTGAAAGCAGTTGCCCCTGCGCTCCACGGCGACGCCCCGCTCGCGCAGCCCGGCGGCGGCTGCCGCGGGGTCGTCGCAGTAGAAGACGACGTCGTGGCCGCACGCGACCTCGCCGGGCCGCAGCAGGATCTCGAGGCCGCCCCGCTCCACCCACACGAACGGCCCCTGGTCGGCCACGAGGCGGAACCCGAGCTTGCCGGTGTAGAAGGCGAGGCTGGCCCGCGCGTCGCGGACCGCGAGCTCGAGATGCCCGAAGCGCATGACGCCGCAGTCTAACCCCGCCGACGCGACAGGGTGCCCTCGATCACTGCCGCATGGCGGCACCATCGACCGGCTCCGCGTGACGCCAGAAGATCTCCACGCCATTCAAGACCCCACTCCCTGCCCAGAAGAGCGAGTGCGTGTCGCCGCCGCGGAAGACCACCCGCCCCGGCGGTGCGTCGAGTCGCACAACGACAAGGCGCAAGTCGACCCGCCTGTTCAAGGGGGATAGGGGGAGCCCAGGGACAATTCTGGTCTTCCGCCTGTACTCGAGCACCGTTGCCACCGTCCCTGCGGGAATGGTGCGCCTGACCCTCGCCTCGGGCTCGGACCCCTGCGCAGCGTTGCCGGGTGACTCATGGATCCAGTGCTCCTCTTCCTGGTCGCCGTCGCAGAACAGCGTGACCCCCTCCACGACCTCGTAATCGCGCACAAGGCGAACGCGTTCTCCGGGTCGTGGTGCTCGCATGCCCAAGCCGAACCAGCCGATCCCGAGCACCTGGCCAACGCGCAGCAATGCCCGAACGAAGCCGCGCGGGATGTTTTCCGAGTATGCCCTCTCATAGTCCAGGATCACGGCGACGCATGACAGGAAGAGAAGTCCGAGCAGCACGACTCCCGTGAGGGCGCCAGCGACCGTGATGAAACGGCCGAGCTCCGCGCCGCGCGCCAGGCCCCCGAGCAGCTGAATGACGGCCAGACCCAGTGCGATGGCAATGTACAGCGCGCCGTGCACGACAGCCCGCGCGACCAGTGAAGCCGCGGCACTTCGTCTACTCGTGTCAGGCACACGAACACCGGTGGGACTCGAACCCGTACTTCCAGAAGGAAACGCCATCTTGAATCCCGCTGGCGACTCGCCGCAAGTGAAGCGCGCACCACGCGTTGTGTCGCCTGCCCGTTGACATGGCACCCCCTGAGGCACCCTCAGGAACTCGATCGAACCGACCACCAGTGTCGGCCGAGGCTCGCCTCGTGCACCCAGGGGTTGTCATGGCGCCGCGGCGTCGCGTCGGGCGCGTATGCGAATCCAGACGTGGGCATGCCGGTCCCAGTGATGAGATACACGCGCCCGTTTCTGAACTCTGCGTATCGCACCACGAAGAGTCCAACTGGCACGTCCCTCACTGCGCGAGCGTCCACGTTGCCGAGTCGAATCTGCTCTGCGTACTCGGTCAGATGCGTCTCGCTCAGCAGGAAACGAGCGCGATGCGGCACCCCGGCGACTGTTGCCGCCACAAGAACGGCAGCGAGTCCCGGCAGGAGCCACCACGCAATGAGCCCACGTCGCGTGACTGCTTCCGCGACCTTCCGCTTGCGCCGCCCGAGCCAACCCAGCAGTTCGAGAAGCCAGAGGAACGCAAGCAGGGCACCGGTTCCCATCAGGACCAGGGCGTGCCCCAGATCGCCCGGTCCGCTTCCAAGAATGAGAACGCAGACCGCCCACACAAAGGACAGCCAGCGAGCCAACCATGGGCGGCTCCAGCACACCTCGGACCAGAAGCCCGGACTCCTCACCTGGCGCCAACGATCGCAAGTGCCGCGCCCAGCCGCTCGATCGCCGCGCTACGCGCGTCCGGGGCGTAGTGCGCGGAGCGCATCGTCTTGTGGATTGAGCAGTGCCCGATGACTCTTGCCACGGCCAACAAGGGTACACCCTTCGCCACGATGAGGGTGGCAGCCGTGTGGCGCAGCGTCGAGACGGCCCCCCCCTCGGCGCGCGCGTAGCCCTCGATCTCCTCGTCGCTGGTCCCCGGCCGCGCCCGGCTGACGTCGATGAGCAGCCCGACCGGCACAAGGCGGCGCTGGTCGTGGGCAGCGTTCTCGGTGCGTCTATGCCCGACGGGTTGCGCCAGCACGCTGAGAAGCCCAACCGCGAAACGACTCGACCGCAATCAGCGCAGCACCGCCAAACGCAGCGGCCCACGCCCACAGGCTGATGTGTGGTCCCTTCGTGGGTCCCCGGGCCGGGGAAGTCTCCAGGACGTAGGAGAGCGGCTTGACGGCGGCCAGGCGCGGCTGGAAGTGGCAGACGTCGACGATCAGCAAGCCCACGAGGAGGGGCCTGTACATCCAGACCTCGCGCTCCCTTCGGAACCGCATTGCCAGCAGGACGGCGACGGCGGCACCGATCAGCAGCAGGGCCTCCCCATAGGCCAAGAAGAGCATCCCTTCTCCGATGCGCCGGTTGTAGAACCGCAGGACGTAGTCCAGGTCACCGTCCACATGAACCAGCCAGATGTCCCTGTGCCGGGCATCGAGGCCGGACGTTGGCGTAGCAGCGAGGAGGAGTGTCCCGTACCGCCACCCTTCTTCGGGGGGTCCGTCCTCCACGGGAATCCAGCCGCCATGCTTCACGAAAGGCAGGACGGTAGCTGCGGCGAGCAGCGCGGCGCCAAGGTAGTATCTCGAGCGGCTCACGTAGGTCCTAGCAGATCGCATTTTCGCTGATTGCCGCCTAGGGCGCTGCGGTCAGCTTTCTGGCGTCACAAGCCGATACAGCCGCATCCCTGCACACAAGGCCGTTCGCTCGGCCACACCAGGGGTCCGCGTACCGACACGGTAGAATAGGCTGGTCCATGAAACCCTTCGTGAATGCCCTCCTGCTGGCGGACTACGTGCACGTTGACCGCATGAGCGGAAAGTGCACCATCGTCGGGACGTTCGACCAGGTCATCGTCAAGGAGTTCCCTGGCATCCACGGGGGTGCATACATCTACGTCAACCTGTCGGATTTCAAGGGAACCCATGAGTTCTCATTTCGTTTCCTGAGGGACTCCGATGGTCAACAGATTGCACAGTCCGCGCCGATCCCGATTCAGCAGCCCGACAAACTGAAGCATCATGAGATCGCCCTGAACCTCCCGCCCTTGACGTTTACGCATGCGGGAACCTATGCGTTGGAGATTCTTTGGGACGGAGAGTGGCTTGGAGCCGTTAAGGTCCGAGCGAGGAAAGGGAAATGACGTCAGACACTCAGACAGCCCCGGCCGCGCCCGCCATCCTCATAGAGCCCGAGGTGACCGGAGAAGCCGTCATTGCGAACCGGAACGTCTACGCCGTGGGTCCCGCGAAGTGGCTCGATCGGGCCACTCACCCTCGGATCTTCCACATTGCCGTTTCCAGATCGTCAGAGGGTCCTTACACGGCGTACTGCCTTGAGTTGCCGGGGGCTATCAGCGAGGACGACACCAGAGACGGGGCATGTGAGAAGCTGCGCGAGGCGTTCGAGTTGGTCGTTGAAGACTACAGGGCCAGCGGCGAGGCAGTTCCCTGGACGAGACGTGAGCTGGAGGACGGCTTCGAGATTGCTGGCGCCATTGCGCTAGATGGCTGAACTGCCCGTCGTTACCCCACGCGAGGCGATCCGGGCACTTGAGAAGGGTGGGTTCGAGCGTGCGCGGCAACGCGGCTCTCACGTCATTCTCAAGCGGGAGGATCGGCGCGTGACCGTTCCCTTTCATCGCAAGGACCTAGCCAAGGGCACGCTGCGCCAGATCATTAGGGATGCAGGCATGACGGTGGATGAGTTCGTCAGCCTTTTATAGCCGTTAGGCCCGCACCGATGCTGGTTGCGCATGTGCCCCGTTCGGGTCGAATGGGGGGACGGACGGGGGAACAGGGGCCGGTCACAAGCGACACGCATCAGCCGCAACCCCTTGCAGGACAACCGGTGCCGGAGGTGGGACTCGAACCCACACTCCCCGAGGGGAACGGGATTTTGAATCCCGCGCGTCTGCCAGTTCCGCCACTCCGGCTCGTGGTTGGGGGGCCAAGTCTAACCGCCGCGGCGCGGGGTAGACTACCTGCATGCGGGTCCTCGCGATGCGTCTCGCGCTCCTGCTGCTCCTCGCCGCCGGCGCGTGCGTCCGGCCCTCGGGGTGGGACGCGCGCACCGACGGCGGGCGCCGGCCCCCGGACCCCCACAAGACGCCCGGGGACGTCCAGCCGGGCGTCGAGGACATGCGCAGCGGGTCGCAGGGTGTCGGCTTCGGCTTCGGCCGCGGCTGCTGATCACCAGCGCCGGGTCACGCCCGTGAACACCGCCAGGTCGTCCGCCGCGCGGCTGATGCCGATCTGCACGCCGATGTCGAGCTGCAGGTCGTCGTTCACGCCGTAGGTGAGCCCCGCGTTGAGCGTGCCCACCCAGTCGGCCCCGCTCTCCCCCGGGAAGAGGCTGAAGATCTCGATGAAGCCCGCCAGGTCGCCCACGATGTCGTGGCCGAGCACGATCGTGTGGGAGATGTCCAGCTCGTAGCCCGTGTCGGCGCTGTCCCGCACGAGGTCGAACTCGAGCTGCAGCCCCAGGCCCCACCCGCACGGCAGCTCCGTCGCGAAGGGGAAGATGATGCCTCCCTCCACGTCGTTGCCCCCGAGGTCGTCCTGGTTCGTGGGGAAGAGCACGAAGGGCATCACGGCGAAGGCCGTCTCGCCCCCGTCGTTGCCCCACACGTTGATCTTCGTGCGCACGGTCAGGTCCCCGAACCCCTCCATCACCGTCCGCTTGCCGGCGCCCCGGTCCGACGTGCGCTCCCGCCGGTAGGTCTCGACCACCAGCTGCAGGTCCACGTTCGGCGTGAGCCCCAGCTTCACGTTCGTCACCGCGAAGGCCCAGCCCGTGCGCCTCACCCGCGCGCCGTCCTCCTGGGCCTTGTCCTGAACCCACGCGCCGGTGTCCGCCTCGAGCTGCACGTGCCCCGCGTCGACGGCGTACGGGCTCCAGCTCATGTCCGACCGCTCGGACGC
>CALJKZ010000383.1 GCA_937983085.1 uncultured Gemmatimonadales bacterium | reverse complement strand
CCTCGGGCCGGCCTTCGAGTGCCGCCTCGAAGGCCCTCGCCAGGTCGCCCTCTCCCATCCCCTCGAGCGCCTCGGCGACGACGGCCCGGAGCGGCCTGCCCTGGAAGTAGGCGTCGTCCCCGAGAAGGGGCACCAAGGAACGCACCTTGTTGCCGATCCGACCAAGCGCCACCACCGCGCGCGCGGTGAGGGCGAGGTCTCCCCGGTTCATCGCCTGGACCAGAGCACCCACGGCCCGCGGGTCACCGAGCTCGCCCAGCGCCTCTGCGGCCTCGTACAGCGCCTCGTTGCCGCTCCAGCGGATCAGCCCTCCCTCTTCGACGGTCCCGCTCGGACCGCGCAGCCGACGGATCTGTCGCGTGACCTCGTCGTCGCCCGGGCGCTGGTCTTCGGTGAGCCTCGGGAGGACTTCCTGGAAGAGCTCGAAGAGGTGGACGAGGCGCTCGGCGTCCTTTATGACCAGCGGCGCGTGGAAGTGCAGCTCGTCCACCCGATCGGGGAATTTCTTGAACGTCGTGCCTGCGCCACCCACACCCATGTGGAGCTGGGGCTGGATCCGCATGAGTCCACGAATTCGCTCGTCGGCAAGGAGTGCCTTCACGCGCTCCTCCGACGTGCCCTTGATGACGAAGTCGTCGTCGAAGCTCTGATCGCCGATGATGATGTCCTGCATGCCCAGGGCCACACCGAGCCGGCTGAGCAGTCTCCGGCGATAGATCTCGAATCGGAAGCCGTCCGGGTTCACGTACGGTGCGCGCATCCGTGTGTACGTAGGTCCGTTGTCCCCGCTCGACTCGACGTCCAACGTGACGATGACGTGCCCGATATCGAGTTGGACCACATCGGGAGTGAACCTCCGGCCGGTCACGTACCTGCCTCCGACCAGGTCCGCGGCCCGTCGCCACGCGCGTTCGCGGTTCGACATTCCGAAGAGCCGACGAAAGAACTTCACCGCAGCCGCACCACCGGTCGCTGCACGAAGAGGTCCGTCTTCCGGCGCAGGTCGTGGACGGTGACACACAGCCACCGGTTTTCGTCGATGGAGTAGGTGACCCTGAGCCGCGGGGCCGTGCCGGACCCCGGAGGACTGAGTGGGAGCCCCGGATCGGCCTCGTTGAGGCAGATGCAGAAGGCCCGCTCGCCGTCGGTGCGAGGCACGAAGTAGCGAGCGCCGCTCGCCCGTGGTTCCCACCTCACCCGCTGGCCGGCCACGCGTCCCACCTCGCAGATGAAGAGGTTGATCTCGTGCTGCCCGTCGAAGCCCGCCGAGTAGTAGCGGGTGACGAAATCCTCGGCGGTGGGATACGCCGTCCCACCCGGAATGAGCAGCTCGTACTCCGCCTCGCCGTCGCCCTCGGGAAGCACCCGGAGGGCATAGTCGTGGTAGACGAAGTCGTCGACCTGGGCCCCCCCGGCGAAGACGCATGCTCCACGAGCCACGGCCTCGAAGGGCATCCACTCCCGGACCTTGTCCCGACCCAGGACCTCGCCCACGACGTTGCGGACCTCGGGAAGAAGCGTCGATCCACCCTCGAGGATCACGTCGTCGATCTCGTCGACGCCGATGTCGTGGCGCACGGCCAGCTCGTCGACGAGGGCACCGAGGAGCTCCCGGATGCGCTCGTAGAGTCCCCGGGCGCGCAGGATGTCCACGAGAGCGGGATAGTCGAGTATCCCGAAGCTCTCGTTGCGGAAGGTGAACGATCCTTCCCGACCCGCGCTGGCCAGCAGCTTCACGCGCTCGGCTTCCCACCCCAGAGCCACGCTCCACTCCGGCCAGTCGTGGAGGGCCGTGGGCACGAACGACTCCAGGATCCAACGGTCGACATCGGTGCCGCCCAGCTGGAGCGTCTGCTTGGCCAGCACCTCGGCCCGCCCCGTGGAGACGGCCTCGCTGCCCCGCGAACGCAGCACCGCGGCTTCCATGGTGCCGCCGCCGAAGTCGAACGCCACCAGCGTCGCATCGCGATTGAGATCGACTCCATATCCGAGGGCGGCGGCCACCGGCTCGTCGATGGTCCGGAAGACGATGTCCCGACGGCCTCCCGTGAGGCGTGCCCAAAGGCGACCCCACCAGGACGGATGGTCGATGCGTCGAACGATGTCCTGCAGCGCCGCGCGGTAGGGTTCGTAGACCCCTGCCGGGGCGGCGATGGTCACGTCCCGGACTTCCTTGCCCGACTGCTCCTCCAGGTGGGCGATGAGCTCGCGAAGGAACAGCTCGGCGGCGCGCTCGGTTGTGATGGTGCGGTGGCCGACGCGCGCGAGGGTTCGCCCGGCCTCCCGTCCGAGGTAGCGCTTGAATCCCGCGACGAAGCCGGTAGCACGCCCGTCCCAGTTGTACTCCACGGCCTTCTGGCCGATGAGCACGTCCTTCCCGTCGGCGGACATCACGCACACGCACGTGGGAATCACGGGCGTCTGCGTGACTGGCTCCAGCTTCACGAGGTCGGGAAGGTTCACCACGTGTGGCCGACCTGATCGGTCCTCGCACACCACGGTGTTCGATGTCCCCAGGTCGATGGCCCAGTGGATGGTCATGCGGCCAAGCTACCATCGATGCCGTAGGTCGAACATGAAGAGCGGGCGCGGCTTGCGACGGCATCGCCCCGCATCGATCCTTTCCGCGCGAAACGCCCAGACCCGCGCGGAGGCGCACGCCCCATGACCCGTCCGAGTCGGATACGAATCCGAGTGGTTCCGACCCTCCTGTCTCTCACCGTCGTCGCGGCGTCGATCTCCGGTTGCGCGCCCGAGGTGGTGGACGCCGAGCCGTACGATGTGCTCATTACGAATGCGCGGGTCGTAGACGGCGCCGGCAATCCCTGGTTCCGGGCCGATGTGGGAATCCGGGACGACCAAATCGCCGACGTGGGCAATCTCGAAGGGCGGGCAGCCCGTCGCACCATCGACGCCGAGGACCGAATGGTGACTCCGGGCTTCGTCGACATGATGGGGCAGTCCACGGCGGTGCTGGTCACCGATCCGCCCAGCGCGGAGAGCAAGCTCCGTCAGGGCATCACCACGTATCTGTCGGGAGAGGGAGGTTCGGCCGCCCCGCGCAGTGCGGACGACGACCCCTTGGTGGTGGACGGGGAGGAGCTGTCGTGGACCACCTACGCCGAGTACTTCGACGTGCTGGAGTCGCGGGGCATTTCCATCAACGTCGTCCACAACGTCGGACTCACGCAGGTGCGGCGCGTCGTCCTCGGCGATCAGGACGTCCAGCCCACCGCCGATCAGATGGAAGAGATGAAGGCGTTGGTGCGGCAGGCCATGGAGGACGGGGCTGTGGGCACCTCCACGTCTCTCATCTATCCGCCGGCCGTCTATGCCAGCACCGACGAGCTCATCGAGCTGACTCGCGTAGCCGGTGAGTACGGCGGCGTCTACTTCACCCACATGCGCAACGAGAGTCACGCCGTTCTCGACGCCATCCGCGAGGCCATGGCCGTGGGTGAGGGCGCGGGCGTGCCGGTCCACATCTACCACCTGAAAGCGGCGGGCCAGGAGAACTGGCCCCTCATGGCCGACGCGCTGGCCCTCATCGACTCGGCGCGCACGGCGGGAATGGACGTGACCGCCGACATCTACCCCTACATCCGGAACGGCATCGGCCTGGGCTCCTTCCTTCATCCCCGCCATTACGCCGGAGGCACGCGTCCCTTCCTGGAGACCCTCGACGACCCCGACGTGCGCGCCGAGCTGCGCCGGGAGCTCGAGACCACGTCGGACTGGGAGAACTGGTATCGCCACGTCGGCATGGACTGGAACAACGTCCTCATCGTATCGGCCTCCGACGACGTCGACCCGCGGGTCATCAGCCGTTCCGTCGCCGAAGCGGCCGACATCCTCGGCGCCGATCCGTGGAACGCCTTCTTCGACCTCGTCCAGGCGGGGGGCGTCAGCGTGAATCCGCAGAGCATGAACGAGGAGCAGAAGCACCTCGCCCTCCAGGCCGAGTTCGTCATGATCGACACCGACGCCTCGCCGGTGAACCCGGACAACGCCGACAGCTCCCACCCCCGGGCCTTCGGCGCCTTCCCCCGGGTCATCGCCAAGTACGTGCGCGAAGACAGCGTCCTGAGTCTGGAGGACGCCGTCCGACGCATGTCGTCGATGGGCGCCCAGCGCCTCGGCCTCCACGATCGCGGCTTCGTGGCGCCGGGCATGGCCGCCGACCTCGTCGTGTTCGACCCCGCAACCTTCCGCGACGAGGCCCGCTTCGGAGCGGACGCCATGCAGTACGCCGTCGGCGTCGACTACCTCTTCGTCAACGGAGCCCTCGTCATCGACGATGGAGCATTGCAGGACGTCACGCCGGGGCGCGTGCTGAAGAGAGGAGGCCTCCGATGACACCCTGGACGAACTCACGCTCCATGCGCGGCTCGCGCATCGGCGCAGGGCTGATGGCCGCGGCCCTCGCCATGGCATGCGACTCTGCGCCCCCTGCCGGGACCGCTTCCGGCGGTCCGACGCACCCCGGCGTCGACGCCATCTTCGCCGACCTGAACCGTGACGATGCGCCGGGCGCCGCGGTGGGCGTACTCCTCGACGGTGAGGTCGTGCACCGCGCGGGGTACGGCATCGCGAACATGGACTACGGGATTCCCATCACCCCCGGGACCGTCTTCGACATCGCGTCCATCTCGAAGCAGTTCGGCGCCATGGCCGCGCTCCTCCTGGAGGCAGAAGGCGGCCTCGACCTCGACGCCGATGTCCGAACCTACGTCCCCGACGTGCCCGACTTCGGCCGGGAGATCACGCCCCGCCACCTCGTCCACCACACCAGCGGGATCCGCGACTGGCCCCAGTCCATGATCCTGGGCGGCGTCCTCTACACCGACGTCATCTCCTTCGACCAGATCCTCCGCATGCTCTACAGGCAGGAGGATCTCGACTTCGCTCCGGGCGCCGAGTACTCCTCCTCGAACACGGGCTCCAACCTCCTGGCGGGCCACATCGAGGTGCAGTCGGGTCAGTCGTTCCGGGCCTACACCGAAGAGCGGATCTTCGGACCCCTCGGAATGGACGACACCCACTTCTCCGACGACCACCTGGAGATCGTGCCCGACCGGGCCGAGTCGTACTCCCCCGACGGCGAGCAGCGCTACCGACGGGCCATCAACCAGCTCACCGCGTTGGCGTCCAGTTCGCTCAACACCACCCTGGACGACTTCCTGCTCTGGATGGAGAACTACGACTCGGGTGAGGTAGGCGGCGCCACCATCATCGATCGGATGATGGAGAAGGGAACCCTGAGCGACGGAGAGGAGATCGCCTACGCCTATGGACTGTCCACGGGCGAGTACCGGGGACTGTCCACCGTGGGGCACGGAGGCAGTTGGGCCGGCTTCCGCACCAACTTCGTCCGCTTCCCGGACCACGGCCTCTCGGTCGTGGTCTTCTGCAACGTCTCGAACTGCGATCCCGGGGGCCGGGCGCGTCGGGTCGCGGAGGTCTTCCTGGAAGGCGAGATGGCACCCGCTTCGGGCAGCGAGGACGGCGACGACGACACCCGCCCGCCGGCGACCATGCCGCTCAGCGCACTCCGCGCCTACGAAGGCTCGTTCCGGAGCCCCGAGCTCGACTCCACGTACGACGTGGCCATCGAAGACGGCGTCCTGGTGGTGAGCAACTGGCGCATCGAGGACGTCCGACTGACACCCACGGGAATCGACGAGTTCACCGGCGATCGGTGGTGGCTGTCGCAGGTGACCTTCCGGCGTGATGCCGAAGGCCGCGTGGACGGGCTTCTGGTCACCGGAGGAAGGATCCGCAACGTGAGGTTCGAGCGCGTGCGGTAGAGGCTATGTCGTCTCGCCCCTGGCCTCGCGCAGTGCGTGATCCAGAGCATCCACTACAGGACTGGGCCCTCACTACAGGACTGGGCCCTACACCCCCATTCCCAGGGCTTCGGCCGCCGAGCGCACGGCCGCCGTTTCCACGGTGAGGGGCTCCGGGTCGTCGAAGCGAAGCCGCCCCGTCAGGCGCTCCGTGAAGAGCACGACCCCATGCCACTCGCCCCGGAAGACCGACCACCACCTCAGCCCACCGTGCCCGGCATCCCAGACCCTTCGCGCCAGCGGTTGGGTAATGCCGCGGTCGCGCGCCGCGATCCGATCCGGTGGGATGCCCAGGTCGACGAGCGACTCAGGAGCGCAGAGGTCGGCCACCCCCGACGAGCCCCGCCCGGATAGGCCAACCCTGACGAGAGCGAGCGAGAATCCGGCTCGACGCAAATGTGAGGATCGTAGGGGTCGGTTGCGGAAGGGCTGAAGACTCTCCGCCACCGCATGCTCAGCGAGTTCGGCCAGATAGAGGACCGGAGAGAAACCGAGGGGGAGGTCGAAGCGGCCCCGACCCGTCGTGGGCGGTACGTAGGACGGGGAGTACGGCTCCCCTGCACGCGCATCGGGATCCCACGGGAAGACCCGCCATAGATCCATTGTCTACGCGTAGACCCCGGCTTTCATGGCTTCGACGGCCCCGATGACCTCGGCGACCTGGCCGTGGCGCACCAGGTAGGCCGGGGACCGACCGTCCAGGTGTTCATTCGGCCCAAGGAGCCATTCCTCGACTACGTCCGGCGGCAGCCAGCGAAGAAGCATCTCCACCACCAGCGCGAGTCCGGCGACGCGGTCGGCGTTGGCGTGATCGGGCACCTGGCCCCGCTTCCACCGCGTGATCTGCGACGGCGCTACGCTGAGCATCTCCGCCACCGTCCGGTCCGACGAAATCCCACGCCGGACGACCTGGAGGTGGCGGGCGGCGGACGTCACATCCGGCTGTGACACCTGTCTACGCGTTGCTCGGGTTGTCGAGGCCATGAATGAAGATCACGCAACGCAATTCGTTGCGCAACGAGTCATGTGGCTCACGGCACTGCCGATGGTCAGCCCTGCGGGCGACGCGCTGCACCCCTACGACCCATCCGGCCACAGCCCGATGGAGACCTCCTCCTCAAGGTCGTCGAGACCACAGCTCAAGGTCTC
>CALJKZ010000382.1 GCA_937983085.1 uncultured Gemmatimonadales bacterium | reverse complement strand
CGCTTAGTCGTCGACAACGTGCAGGCCATCGTCAACCTGGCGCTGGCGAGGGGCTACCTGGGGCGGGAGAAGTGCGGGCTCATGCCCATCCGTGGCCACAGCGGCGTCCAGGGAGGCGCCGAGGTCGGGGCCGTACCCTGGTCCTTCCCCGGCGGCCGGTCGGTAGGGGAGGAGGGAGCCCGGGAGATGTCCGAGCTCTGGGGCTTCGACGTCCCGTCCTGGCGGGGGCTGTCGGCCGTGGAAACCGTCCACTCCGCTCACCGGGGGGAGATGGATCTCCTGTGGGCCATCGGTGGGGACTACCTGGGTACCCTTCCGGATCCGGCGTACTGCCGCGAGGCCCTCGAGCGCGTTCCCTTCCGGGTACACCAGGACATCGTCCTCACCCACCAGATGTTTGTCGAGCCCGAGGACACGGTGCTCCTTCTCCCGGCGACCACCCGCTACGAACAGCCGGGTGGGGGCACCGAGACCGCGACGGAGCGCCGCATCTACTTCTCACCGGAGATTCCCGGTCCGCGCATCGCAGAAGCGCGATCGGAGTGGGAGGTCTTCGTCGACCTGGCTCATCGCGTGGCGCCGGAGCGGCGGGTGGGCTTCGAGACCGCCCAGGCCATCCGGGAGGACATCGCGCGCGCCGTGCCCTTCTACGACGGGATCCAGGCCTTCCAGGCGGCAGGCGACGCGGTGCAGTGGGGGGGGCCTCGGCTCTGCGCCGATGGCCGTACGGCTCTGGCCGACGGAAAGGCCCACTTCCATCCGGTTGCGCCGCCCGAGCTGGACATCCCCGACGACCATTTCCACCTCAGTACCCGGCGGGGCAAACAGTTCAACTCCATGATCCAGGCCGAGCGGGACCCCCTCACCGGGGGCGTCCGGGACCACGTCTTCATGGCTCCCGCCGATGCCCAGCGGCTCGGTCTGTCCGAAGGGGACCCGGTGACGCTGGTGTCGGAGGTCGGGGTCTACCACGGTACGTGCCGCCCTTCGGACATGAAGGAGCGCAACCTCCAGGTCTTCTGGCCGGAGGCCAATCCGCTCATCCGCCGTGACGTCGTCGAGCCCCAGTGCGGGATCCCCGACTTCACCGCCGTGGTCCGGGTGGAGCGCGGTCACGCGGCCCCATGATCGGCCAACGCGGTGCGACGCAGGGGACTCGGGTCACACGGGTACGTACCGGCGGGGCTGCCAAGGGGGGCCGGGACAGTGAGGCCGCCGCCCCCCACGAGTCGAGCGTCGACGTCACTCGGCAGACCGACAAGGACAGCCTCGCCGTGGAAGAGCCCTTCGAGATCCGGCTCTCATGGGCCGACGGCCAGGGTCGCCGCGTGGAACCTCTCGCCGTGACCATGCGCACCCCGGGCGCCGATTTCGAGCTCGCCGCTGGCTTCCTGCACGGCGAGGGCATCGTGCGCGCCGCCGAGGACGTGGTGGAGCTGACGTACTGCAGCGGGCCCGAGGAGCAAGAGTACAACGTGGTGGAGGTCCGCCTGCGGCCGGGGCTCTCCGTCGACATGGAAGCCCTCCGCCGCAACGTGTACACCACCTCGAGCTGCGGCGTCTGCGGGAAGGCCTCCTTGGAGGCGGTGGCGGCCATCGGGTGCACCCCTCTCGAGGCCGGCCCCAGCCTCGACGCCGCCGTCGTAGCCGAGCTGCCCGACGTGCTCCGCCGCCGCCAATCGGTCTTCGCGCGCACCGGCGGGCTGCATGCCGCCGGCGTTTTCTCCGCCACCGGTGACGCCCGCGTGGTCATGGAGGACGTGGGGCGCCACAACGCCGTGGACAAGGCGGTGGGTCGACTCTTCCTCGACGGGAAGCTGCCCGCCTCGGACGCCGTCCTGGTGGTGAGCGGACGCGCGTCCTTCGAGCTCGTCCAGAAGGCGGTAGCGGCGGGGATTCCGGCACTCGTGGCCGTGGGGGCCCCGTCGAGTCTCGCGGTGGATCTGGCGCGAACGTTCCGGCAGACCCTCGTGGGCTTCGCCCGGGACGGCGGCTTCAACGTGTACGCCGGCGAAGAACGCATCGCATGAACCGATCCGCGCGTTCCGGGTCCTCCCACGGGGGCTGCCTCCTGGGGGCCGTCCTGGCAGGCGGGGCGTCCCGCCGCTTCGGTCGGGACAAGACGGGGGTGGAGGTGGGAGGGGTGTCCATGCTCCGCCGTGCGGTGACCGCCCTCGCTGCGACCTGCGACGACGTGGTGGTCGTCTCCGCTCGGCGTGAGACCCCCCGGGGAGAGTGGCGGGTGATCCCGGACCTGCGGCCGGGCGGTGGCCCATTGGCGGGGATCGAGACTGCGTTGGCTCGCGCGGAGTCGGGCCCCTTCGACGCCGTCTTCGTCCTGGCCTCCGACCTTCCCTTGGTGGGCCCCGAGGCCGTCGCCCGCCTGGCGGCTCTGTACCGTGCGGCCGCGCCAGGCACGGATGCCGTGGCCGCCGCCCGGGAGGGAAAGCCCCCCTTCGAGCCCCTCTGTGCCGTCTACTCGCTCCGGTGCCGGAGTGCCGCGACGGCACTTCTGGACGAGGGGACCTTGGCGGCCCAGGCGCTCTTTCGAGGGGTAGCCGGCCAGATCGTGGAGGTGGAGGGCGAAGCGACCTCCATGAATGTGAACACCCCACTCGACCGTGACGCCGCCGAGGCGCGCCTCCGCGACGAGGCGACCAGCGCTCCCGCGTCATCGAGGTCGACGTGAGCGGGGGCCGCGTTCAGTCGTTGGATGCGTTCCGCGGGCTTACCATCGCCGGGATGATCCTCGTCAACAATCCGGGCAGCTGGGCCTACGTGTATCCGCCCCTCGCCCACGCGGCGTGGCACGGGTGGACGCCCACCGACCTCATCTTCCCGTACTTCCTCTTCATTCTGGGCGTCGCGGTACCGTATTCCTTCGCCCGCCGCCTGGAGGAGGGCGCCCACCGCGGCGACCTCGTCCGGCACATCGCGCGTCGGTCCGCCGTCCTCATCGTGCTCGGGTTGGCCATGCGGGCGGTCCCCGACTTCGACGTAACCACCATGCGCTACTACGGCGTCCTCCAGCGCATCGGTCTCGTGTACTTCTTCGCCGCCACGGCCTACGTGTACCTGGGTATGGGCGCCCGAGTGGGGCTCACGGCGCTCCTCCTCCTGGGGTACTGGGCCGTCATGATGTGGGTCCCCGTGCCCGGGTACGGGGCGGGTGACCTGAGTCCCGACGGCAACCTGGCCGGTTGGCTGGATCGACTTCTGCTCGACGGCCACCTCTGGCAGGGCACGTGGGATCCGGAGGGACTCCTCTCCACGCTTCCCGCCATTGCCACCGCCCTTCTAGGCATCTTCACCGGGGAGGGACTTCGGTCTCCGGCGAGTGGTGTCGAGAAGACACGGGGTCTCGTCACGGTCGGCCTGGTTGCGACGGTGGTGGGACTCGGATGGGGCCTCGTCTTCCCCATCAACAAGAACCTCTGGACGAGCTCGTACGTGGTCTTCACGGCGGGGACGGCCCTGGTGGCTCTCGGCGTTCTCTACTGGCTCATCGACGTCCGGCGGCTTCGCGGCGCGTGGCAGGAGTGGATGGTGGTGTACGGACGCAACGCCATCCTGGTCTTCGTCGCGTCGGGGATGGTCACGAAGGCCATGGCACGGATCCGGGTCGACGAGGGAACTTCTCTCTACGGCTGGATCTATCAGAACGCCTTCCAGAGCTGGGCGGGAGACTACCCTGGCTCCCTCGCTTTCGCGGTGACGTACGTTGTCTTCTGGCTCGGCGTCATGTGGATCCTCCACCGCCGCGGCATCCATCTCAAGATCTGAGCATCCCGCCGGGAATGCCGGGGTACCAGCCGGACGGGCTGCGCGGAAAAACCGCTTGCCGGACCCGTCACTCCGCCTTTTCTTCCTAGCGACCCGAACCCAGACACCAGCCCATGACTCCGAAGAGCAAGCCCATCTTCGCCCTTGTCGGAACGCTCCTGGCGGCGTGCGCGTCGTCCGGTGGAACCGATTCGATGCCGGCTCCAGCGCCCGAGACCACGGCCCAGGCACCCGCAGCTCCGGCTGCCGATCCCGCTCCCACGACCATGGCGGCGGCTTCCTTCACCGACGACCAGGCCGACCGGGGTAGGGACCTCTTCAGGGCCCAGTGCACCGAGTGCCACTACTCGAGCGAGTTCTCCGACTCGCAGTTCAAGTTCAAGTGGAGTCGGCGCTCCGCCTACAACCTCTACAACCTCATCCAGAGCTCCATGCCGGAGACCGCGCCCGGTAGCCTCACGCCCGACGAGGCGGTGGCCGTGGTGACGTACATCATGCGAATGAACGGCTTCGAGCCCGGGAGCGCCGAGCTTCCGGCCGAACGTGCCGTCCTCGACGGAATCAGCCTCGCCTCCATCCGGGGCGAGTAGGCATGACTCTGGATCGACGCGACTTCCTCAAGGCGGCCACGGCGGGCGCAGGCCTGGCCGTGACGGGGCAGCGCGTGGGGGCTTCGGAGACCCCCGATGCGAAGAAACCGGTGGAGGCCCCCTGGGTCCGGCGTGGCCAGGTGCCGGACGTCGTCGTGGTGGGGGCCGGCAACTTCGGGGCGTGGACGGCCCTCAACCTCCAACGCGGGGGCATGAACGTCCTCCTCCTGGACCAGTACGGGCCCGGGAACTCCAAGTCGGCCTCCGGCGGGGAGACCCGTGGCGTACGGAGCAGCTACGGCGGTCGGGAGACTGGCCTGCAGTGGGCCAAGTGGGCCATCCGCTCCATGCAGAAGTGGAAGGAGTGGGACGAGGAGCACACCGACTCCCTGCTGCCCCGTCTGTACTACGAGACCGGCGACCTCATCATGAGGGACGAGCTGAGCTTTTCCATGGAAAACTCCATGGAGAACTGGGACATCCTCGGTCATCCGTATGAGCGGCTGACCCCGGAGGAGGTTCGTTACCGGTGGCCTCAGATCCACACGCCGGGGATGGAGCATGCCATCTATGAGCCCTCCGCCGGCGTGGTCCGGGCGCGTCGCGCCATCGAATCGGTGGCACGGGTCTTCCAACAGGAGGGCGGAGAGATCCGCATCGCCAAGGCTTTCCATGGTGATGCCGATGGCCGGACGCTTCAGAACGTACACCTCGATAACGGGGAGCGTCTCGAGGCGGGCTTGTTCGTGTACGCCACCGGGGCGTGGTTCCACCACTTCCTGCCTGAGCTTCTCGGCAAGCGTTACTCGGCCAACGCCATCGGGCACGTCTACTACTTCGCCACGCGGCCGGGGGACCACAGCTTCGAATGGCCCAACTGTCCCAGCTACGGCGTGCCCGGCTGCACCGGATGGCCGGCACTACCGGGCGACAATCGGGGCTTCCGGATCCGGACCGGCGGCGACCGAGGGAACGACCCCGACACGAGCCAGCGATGGGTTCCGGAGGATCGGCACGCGCGTCCGCGGGAGATTCTGGCCGACTTCTTCCCGGCCCTGGCCGAAGGGATCATCAACGAGACCCGGGCCTGCCACTACTGCTCCACGGTGAGCCGGAACTTCATCATCGACACCCACCCCGACCTCGACAACGTGTGGCTGGCGGGTGGCGGGCAGGCCGAGTCCTTCAAGCAGGGTCCGGTCCTCGGCGAGTACATTGCCGGCCGCGTCTTCGGTACCGAGACCGACGAGGAGCTCAACGCGAGCTTCCGTCTGCTGGAGGATACCTTCGATGAGGGAGAGGGCGACCTCGACTTCGACGAGTAGTCGAACGGACGAGCACCATGGCCGATAAGGCGACGCGGGCTCCCGGGATCCGGGGGCTCGTGGCTCTCGGCTTCGTCGTTCTCGCGCTGGGGGCCCTCGTGGCCGTTCCCGCCTACTTCGGGCAGCGGGTCGCAGAGCTCCAGGCCCGGATCACCGACGTTCTGGAGCCGGCGGCCCGGCGAAGCTCGGAGCTCCGCCTCCTCAAGGCTCGCCAGATGGCGCGCATCGAGCGCTACCTCATCACCGGCGACCGAACCCTCCGCCAGCAGTACAACCGGGCCATCGCCGATGAGGACGAGGCGCTGGACGATCTTCGCGACCTGGCCCGCCGCGTCGATGAACTTGCCGAGGCGGAACAACGCGACTGCGCCCAGAACGTATGCGCCTTCGAGCGGGTGGCCCGCCTCAGTGCGGCGTCCACGGACTGGCGGTTCCTCAACGAGTTCATGTTCAATCCGCCCCTCGACCTGCCGGTCGAGCCCAGACTCGATCCGGCCCACCGGGCCGAAGTGTTCGAGCGCTTCGACGAACTGCAGAGTGCCGCCCGTGAGCTCGACCTCGCCATCGAGGCTGAAGTCGACCTGGCGCGCAGCCGTATGGAGAGCCAGCTCACGCTGCAGACGACCATCACCCGTGGGCTGGCGGCGCTGGCGTTCTTCGCCACGCTCATCGTGGCGCGCGTCGCCTACCGCTACCGGGACCTCACCATCGAACGGGAGCTCCGACGTCAGGAGGCGGTCCGTGCCCGTCGGGAGGTCGACGCCCTTCTGGAGGCCACGGGCGACGGCGTGCTGGGCATCGACCTGGGCGGTCGCTGCATCTCCCTGAACCGCGCCGGTGAGCTCCTGTTGGGCTTCACCCAGTCGGAGATCCTCGGCCGGGACGTCCACGACACCGTGTTCCATACCCGCTCCGATGCCACGCCGTGGCCCCGGGAGGAATCGGAGCTGCTTCTGGCCATCCGTGAGGGTCGCCCGCTGGAGTCGGGCCCCGATGCCGTGCTATGGAGTCGGAAGAGGGTGCCGTTCCCCGCCCGATGGTCCCTCCGCCCCATGGTCGATGGCCTCGAGCTGCGTGGTGCCGTGCTCACCTTCACAGACATGACGGAGACGCTCAAGCGGCAAGGCGAGCTGGAGCGGGCCATCAAGCAGCGGGAGGACGTGGTCTCCATCGTGTCCCACGATCTGCGGAATCCCCTAGGGGTGGCCCTCGCAGCGGCCGAGCTCCTCATCGACCTCCCCTTGGACGAGGAGCAGCGCCTGCGGCAGGCCGAGATCATCCACCGCTCGGGAAAGAGGATGCAGCGCCTCATCGAGGATCTCCTCGACGTCTCGCGCATCGAAGCGGATGCGCTGGTCGTGCGTCTGCTGCGGGAGGACCTGCAGCCCATCCTCGAAGAGGCGTCCGATCTGTTCCGGGATCAGGCTGCGGACAAGGGCATCCGTCTGGCTGTGCTGCCACCCGAGGGGGAGGCGGAGGCGCGCATCGATGCCGACCGGATCCTGCAGGCGTTGTCGAATCTGCTGGACAACGCCATCCGCGTAACGCCGGAAGGTGGACGGATCACCCTCTCGGCCCGGGAGGATGGAGACCATGTGGTCATCTCCGTCACCGACACCGGGCCCGGCGTCCCTGAGAGACTCATCGACACCCTCTTCGATCGCTTTTCGCAATCGGAAGGGACGGACCGTGGCGCGGCGGGTCTGGGGCTCACCATCGTTCGCGGCGTCGCTGTCGCCCACGGCGGCGATGCCAGCGTCTCCACGGAGGAGGGGAAGGGGAGCGAGTTCAAGATCCGGATCCCCAAGGAAGGGCCTCCGAAGCCTGATGTGGACGGGGACGAATCCGCCGGGGACTCCTCTCCTACGGGTCCTACGGGCGAATCCCCCGAAGAGCCGCCCACCGCGGCGTAGTCGACACCATCCTCTCGACGTGCGTCAGCCGGGTGAGCGGGCGTCTCGCCACTCCACCATGCGCCGGACCCGGTTGGTGGTGATACGCGGAACCCCCATCCCCACCATGGCCTCGGCGTCGTGAGGCGAATCCACCGTCCAGCACGCCAGCGGGATGTCCGCCTCACGCGCCCGCTCGGCCAGTGTGGGTTCCTTCAAGAGGATGCGCGCATCGAAGTCGAGAAGGGCGTTCGGGTCCCCCGTGGCCAGGTAGAGGGCGTCGTCCGTCCGCCTCCGCCGCTCGACGATGTAGCCCAGGAGTGCGTCGGGGTCGGCCTCGCGGATGGCGTGGAGGTACTCCCACGTCATGGAGATGTAGACCGTCCGGGAGGCGACGCCGGCCTCGTGCACGTCGGCCACGATGCCGTCGAGGTCGCCGACATCCCCGACGCCCTTCACCTCCGCATAGATCCTGGCGTCGCTCGCGGCGAGTGCGCCGAGAGCCGTGCGGAGCGTCGGAACAGGCTCCCCCGTGAACTCGCTGGAGAACCAACTCCCGGCATCAAGAGCGCCGAGTTCGGCGACGGTCCGTTCCGTGACCTTACCTCGACCGCCGGTGGTGCGTCGTAGGGTCTCGTCGTGGAGCAGGACGGCTGTCCCGTCGGCCGCGGTGTGAAGGTCGAACTCCACGGCGTCGGCCCCGGCTTCCAGCCCCGCCACGATGGCGGCCATGGTGTTCTCGGGAGCGGCTGCGCTGAAGCCACGGTGGGCCACGATCTCGACGTCTCCCCGGAGCGCGAACGGATCGTTCATGTGGTGCGGAGCCTCCCTGAAACCGAGATTGGGGTGGGCGGACGCCGGGTTCCAACCCCGACGCCCCCCATACCGTCCAATGCAGTGTACGAAAGGAAAATGGACCGAAACCAGAGGCAACTTGGGACAACGGGTGCCAGAGCACTTCGAGCAGGCTGACGTCCGCCGGGCGGCGGACGGTGATCACGCGGCGTTCGAGCGGCTGTATCGCGAGCACGTCGGACGGATCCATGCGCTCTGCATCCGAATGGTGGGAGACGACGTGGCCGAGGATCTTACGCAGGAGGTGTTCATCCGTGCCTGGAACAAGCTGGGGACCTTCAAGGGGGACTCCAAGTTCGGGACATGGCTGCACCGCCTCGCCATCAATCACGTACTCAGTCGTCGGGAGACCCTGCGCAGGCGCCAGTCGCATCGGGCGCACGGCGAAGGTCTCCTCAACCGCTTGGCTGCGCCGGTTCGCCGGTCTTCGGGACACGCCATGGACCTGGAGCGGGCCATGGGCGAGCTACCCGAGCGAGCCCGCGACGTCTTCGTCCTCTACGACGTCGAAGGCTACAGCCATGACGAGATCGCCGAGACGCTGGGCGTGTCGGTGGGGACGTCCAAGTCACAGTTGCATCGGGCTCGGATGCTCATGCGAAAACATCTGGACTGACGATGAATAGAGTCGACCAACACATGGAATGGACGGACCGGCTCTCGGCCTTCATGGACGGGGAGCTTGCCGCGGAGGAGCACGCCGAGGTGGAGGCCCACCTCGCGGAGTGCGGACAGTGCCGCACCGTCCTCGAGGAGTTGCGGGCCGTTCGGGCCCAAGCCGCCGAGCTGGGTCCTGTGGAGCCGTCACGGGATCTCTGGGGCGGCATCGCCGCCACCATCCAGGCGCCCGTGGCGCCACCGGTGGAAGAGGCGCGGGTCATCGCGCTTCCCACCGCGGCATCAGGAGGTGCATCGACGTCGGGGGCCTCCCGGTGGGAGACCACGCGCGACGAGGTCGAGGATGCGCTGGCGCCCCGCCGGTTCGTCCTCTCCACCCGACAGCTGATGGCCGCCTCGGTGGCGCTCATCGCCGCGACGTCGTTCGTCACCTGGAGCCTCCAGGGTACGCCGGGCACGACCCGGACGGCGGGTGACTCCCCCTCGAACGGCGTGATCATGGCCGCGACGCAGGTGGCCGAACCACCGGCCGCCCTCGCAGGCGAGTTGGCGTCCCTCGAAGCCGCCGTGCTGGAGGCCCGCGACGACCTCGATCCCAACACGGTGCGCGTGCTGGAGCGGAACCTCGGGATCATCGAGCAGGCCATCGAGGATTCACGGCGTGCTCTCGCCCAGGATCCCGAGAACGAATTCCTCGTCGAGCACCTCCACCGTGTCTACGAGCGGAAGATCGAGTACCTCCGCGATGCGACCCGCGTAGCGGAGAGCGCCGGATGACCTCCGTCGGTTTCGCACTTCTCCTGGCGTCCGTGTGGGGCTTCCAGGCCCCGGAGTCGGCGCCGGCAGACGCGCCGCGTCCCGGCCGCGCCCACGTTTCGGTCGCCGATACCCTGGTCCAACTCCGGGCCGGGGACCGCATCGTCCTCGAGAACCTCGCGGGCCACGTTTCCGTAGAGGCGTGGGGACGACAGGAACTCGAGGTGAGGACGGATGACGAGGGATCGGGAATCAGCGTGAGGCGTTCGGGCTCCACCGTTCGCGTCTCCACCGACGACCGTAAGCGGCGTAGCCGCTCGGTCGACGCGTTCGTGCGCCTTCCGGCGTCCGTGGACATCCAGGTCCGCGGCCGATCCCTGGACCTCACCGTGGAGGGAATGAACGGCCGGATCGACGTGAACAACGTCAGCGGCGATGTCCGCATCGCGGACGCCGGAGGCCCGGTCTCCGTTCGCACCATCGAAGGGGAGATCCACATCGTCGACGCCCGGGGCGGCGTGTCCGCCTCGTCCCAATCCGACGACGTCACCGTCCGCGGCGCCCGTGGTCCCGTGGATGTGCACAGCGGAGATGGGGACATCGTCCTGGCCGACATCGTCTCCTCATCCGTGAGGGCGGAGACCCAGGACGGCGACATCGACTTCTCGGGCACCATCGACGACGGCGGCGAGTACGGCTTCTTCGTCCACGACGGAGACGCCACCATCGCCATGCCGTCGGGGGCGAACGCGCGGGTCGCGGTCTCGACGTTCGACGGCGAGTTCGAGTCGGAGTTCCCCGTGAGGCTTCAGCGCTTCACCGGGGGACGCGAGTTCGACTTCACCGTGGGCGAGCCGCGGGCGAGCGTCCAGATCCAGGTATTCGACGGAGAGATCCGTCTTCTGCAGCGAAGATAGACATCGAGACGGACGTGCCCGGAGGGGTGCGACCATGAACCAGGAGGAAGGGATGAAGCTGAAGAACGTTATGGTCGTCATCGCAGCGCTCACCATCGGGGGCACGATCCTGGTCATCCAGACGGGTGGCCTCGTACAGACGCTGCACGCGGTGGAGGCCTTCCTCGGCTTCGACGGCGAAGAGCAGTACGCCAACGCCGGCGTGGCGGCTACCGAGGGCCAGTCCGCCACGGACTACCGGTGGAGCGGCCGTGTGGCACAGGGCGAATCCATCGAGATCAAGGGCGTCAACGGGTCCGTTGAGTTCGTCTACGCCGAGGGCAGCGAGGTCGTCGTCACGGTCGAGGCCCGGGCTCGCCGCTCCGATCCGTCGACGGTTCGCATCGAGCGCGTCGAGCACGGTGACGGTCTCACCTTCTGCGCGGTCTATCCGACGCCGGAAGGTCGTGAGCCGAACCGCTGCGGGCCGGGCAACAGCGGGAACATGAACACCCACCGCAACGACGTGCAGGTGGACTTCCGGGTCGAGATCCCCGAGGGCGTGACCGTCATCGGACGCACGGTCAACGGTGAGGTCGAAGCCACGGGCCTGCGCAGCGACGTGTACGCGGAGTCGGTCAACGGAGACATCGAGATCTCCACCACCGGGTTCGCTCAAGCCGAGACGGTGAACGGCTCCATCGAGGCGTCCATGGGCTCGGCCTTCCAGAGCGCCGTGGAGTTCTCGACGGTGAACGGCAGCATCGATCTCGATCTTCCCGACGACATCGATGCCGACATCGATGCGAGCTGGCTCAACGGCAGCTTCGAGAGCGACATCCCGTTCCTCATGCAGGGAAGCGTCTCACGGCGCAGCGCTCGAGGCGTCCTGGGCGAAGGTGGCCCCGAGCTCGAGCTGCAGACCGTCAACGGGTCCATCCGGATCCGATGACTCGAACCGACACGGACCGATCAGGCCGAAGCACACGGCTGGAGGATACTTCGATGAAGCGATGGGCGATGGGGATGACGGCGGCTCTTCTGATCGCCGCACCGGTGGGAGCGCAGGAGGTTCAACGGATCTCCGGCAGCGATGTGGCCATCTACAACCTCGCTGGCCAGGTGGAGATCGTGGCCGGGTCCGGCTCCGATGTCGTGGTCCGGATCTCGAGGGGGGGGCGCGACGCGTCCGACCTCCGCATGGAGACGGGACAGATCCGCGGGCGCTCGACGCTGCGGATCGTCTATCCCGACGACGAGATCGTCTATCCCGAGATGGGACGCGGCTCGAACATGAACACCAGGGTGCGCTCCGACGGCACCTTCTCCGATGGAAACATGGGCCGCGGTGGAGACCGGGTGGAAATCCGGGGCCGGGGCAACGGCATGGAGGCGTGGGCCGACCTGGTCATCGAAGTGCCGGCCGGGCGCAGTGTCGAGGTCTACCAGGCGGTGGGCGAGGTCGATGCCCGTGACGTCGATGGCGACCTGGTCATCGATACCGGCACGGGGCGGGTGACCGCCGTGGACATCCGCGGGGCGCTGGAAGTCGACACGGGTTCCGGCAGCGTCATGGTCCGGGGCGTGAACGGTGACCTGAACATCGATACCGGTTCGGGCCGCGTGGAGGTCAACGACGTCCGCGGCCGCGAGATCGGTGTGGACACGGGGTCGGGCAGCGTACGGGGCGGGAATCTCACCGCCGACGTCCTCGTCATCGACACCGGAAGCGGCTCCATCGAGATCGACGCCGTGACCTCTCGTGACGTCATGCTCGACACGGGGAGCGGTTCCATCGACGTGGAGCTCACCACGGACGTGGACCGCCTCGAGGCCGACACCGGCTCGGGCGGGATCACGGTCAGGGCGCCCGCGAATCTGGGTGCCACGGTGGACATCGAGACCGGTAGCGGTGGGATCGATCTCGACTTCCCCGTCGAGGTGAGGTCGGTGCGCCGGGACCACGTCCGCGGCACCATCGGCGATGGCCGTGGGGAGATCAACATCGACACCGGGTCCGGGTCCATTCGGTTGCTTCGCACCCGGAACTGACCTCTGCCCCATGACCCGGCGGGCATCCGCGGGTCGGGGCTGAGAAGGGAGCGCGGGTCGGCGGGTTGGCCGGCCCGCGCTTTCGTCTATCGGCGGGCGATGGGGATGCGGAGCCGCGTCGTTTCCCACTCGTAGACGAGTACGCCCTCGCTGCCGCGGCCTTCGAACCGGAATGTCAGGGTCTCGACGTGCTCCTCACCCGTGGAGGGCGTCACCGGAAAGCTTCCCACGTCCGAACGCCGCACGTCGGGGCTGAGGGGAATCCCCCACCGGTTCGTGTTCGCGTTCACGACGATGGTCCAGGGCCCATCGTGAGGAATCGAGTACAGCGTGTACGAACCTGCTTCGAGGTTGACGCCGCCGAGGATGGCGGGGAAGGGGAGGTGGAGGGTCGTCGGCTCGTTGGCGCCCATGCGCCATGGAAGGCCGTAGGGGTCCTGCCCCCCCACCATGTGTCTTCCCTGCGCCGAGGGTCGGCCGTAGCACAGCTTGGCCGATTCGCCGCCCAGCCGGATCTCCACCGAGTCGAGACGGCTAGCGCGGGTGGCGAGGGCGTCCGCTGCCCCCCGGTAGGCGCACGCAGGCGTCTGGGCCCATCCGTCGTGGGGCGCGCCGGCGAGAAGCGCACCGACCACGACCACGCCGAGGGTGAATCGCACCCGGTCCATGGGCGTCCTTCGCGGTGTCGTCTCCAAGCCTCCACCCATGTCGTCGTCGCCTCAGCTTTCGGCCAGTGTCCCACCCAACCGCAACCGTGCGGTTCGTGCCAGCGCGTTCCGGGCCTCCGGGAAGTCGGACTCGGCAGCGAGGGCTTGTTGATACCCTCGTCGAGCCGCCTCCCAATCCCATCGCTCCTCGGCCGCGAGGCCGCGAAGGAAGTGACGGAGGGCTTCGGTGGATACACGCGTTCCCGGTGAGACGTTCGCGGCATCGGACTCGGCGGGCAGGCGTCCCATCTCGTCGAGGAGTGCCAGCGCGCCTCCCACGATGGAGCGGGCGATGGTCACCGGGTCCGCGTCGCGGGCGACGGCGACTCTCGTTGTCCCATCTACGTCGCCGGTCTCGAGCCGGGTCAGGCGGATCTCCAGGTTGGCCTGGCCCGGAGACGTAGGCACCCAGGTGGCGATGAGGTCCAGGTCCGCACCGACGGAGACGCCGACCGGGGGACGTCGGGGAGGCCGTGGTTCCCCTCTACGTTCGGCGGTGGCCGCGGCGTCGAAGCGCCGCCGTTCCACCAGCAGAACGTCCCTGCGGCCCAGAAGGTTGGCGATGACCAGCTCGGTTACGCCCAGGTCCGGGCCGGGGCGCGACGCTTCCGGCCATGGGAACGCCCCGAGGAAACGAACCTCGCCGACGGTCAGGCGAGGCGCTCCGGGAAGGGGCTGGGGCCGGGGCTGTCTCAGGGAGCGCCACTCGGCGTCGCTGAGAACACCCGGTCCGCCGCCCCCGACCGTACCGCCTCCGCACGCAGAGGCCGCCAGGAGCGCGAGGACCAGCGCCTTGTGAAAGGTGTCGGACCATGGTGACAAGGTAGCGCGCCGCCTCCTCCTCGTACCACCATGTCGACGCGCCCGCCCACCCCGCTTCCCGGCCTTCGAGACATGACGAACCCCAACCCGTTCCGCTTCCATCACCTCGTCACCGTGCGCTTTCGCGACATCGACATCGCGGGCCATGCCCACCACGCCGATGCGCTCATCTACTTCGAGGAAGCGCGGTGGGCGTACTGGACCGAGGTGGTGGGGAAGGCGGACCCCGAGGATCTGGGATACGTGCTGGCGGAGTGCCGGGTCCGCTGGCATGCCCGGGTCCTGTGGCCGCAGGTGGTGAACGTCGGCGTAAGAGTCTCCCGACTCGGACGTAAACACTTCGAAATGGAGTATGAGGTTCGCTCTTCGGAAGGCGAGCGGCTTCAGAGCGGATCGACGGTGCAGGTCATGTACGACTTCGAGGAGGGCGCATCGATGCGCATGCCGGAGGAGCTGCGGGCGAAGCTCGAAGACTTCGACGGACCGTTCTCCTGAACGAGATTTGACCCATGAAGGGGTGTGCCGATAAGTTGTTAAGCTTGTCTTTCCGGGATTCGTCCTTCGGATCCCGTACAGCCGGAGCCTTGGCACACTCGGGGACCTCCGGCTTTTCGTTGGTTTACTAGTTGAAAATCGTTCGGGACCGGTCCGGACGGGTCCGCCGTGGAGCGGACGGTAACATGTCGGGGAAACCCACAAGGGAGATGGATCCATGGTTGGTCGGCTAAGGAATGCCCTCGTACTCGCAGCGGCTGCGTTGCTGCTCGGACCTGTCGCGCAGCTTGCGGCACAGCAGGATGGCGGTCGTTTCCGCGTCCTGGTCCCTTACTTCACGCCCTTGGAAGATGCCAGCGACGGCTTCGGCAAGGACTCCATGAAGGAGCTCGTCAAGCTCTTCGAGAACATGCCGACCCACATCGCGCTCGAGGAAGGCGACGTCAAAGACGAGGTCAAGCGCTTCGACATGAAGATCGAAGACCTCGACTGCATCCGGGCACGCCACCTCGCTGCCCAGATCAACGTGCCCGTGGCCCTCCGCGCCCAGTACACCGAGACCGGCGACAAGCAGCTCATGGTCGACGCCACGGTGTGGGACGTGTCGGCTTCCGAGTCCTTCGAAATCGAGCCTTTCGCGGCGGAGGAGAGCGGCGACGGTGAGAAGGCCGCCGCCCAGCAGATCTTCCAGGCATTCGAGCGCTACTCCACCACGGTGCGTTCGGCCGCCATCTGCAACGACTACTTCGCGAGTCAGCAGTGGGAGAACGCCCTGCGGAACTGCA
>CALJKZ010000381.1 GCA_937983085.1 uncultured Gemmatimonadales bacterium | reverse complement strand
AGTGCGTTCCCGGGTGGATCTGGTCGCGCTCCCACAGGCGCTGGAGAAAGGCGGTGCCCACGGCCTTGTGTTCGTCCTCGGTGGTGCGGATGAATCGGTCGTGACTGATGCCGAGCCCTTCCCACGCCGCCGAGAACCGGGCGGCCATGGTGTCGCACAACTCCTGCGGGGTCACCCCCCGGCTCGCTGCCTCCTGTTCGATCTTCGGCCCGTGCTCGTCGGTCCCGGTGAGGAAGAGCACGTCGTGGCCGTCCTGGCGGGCGAAGCGCGCGAGCACGTCGGCCAGGATGGTCGTGTAGGCGTGACCGATGTGGGGCGCGCCCGGGGCGTAGTAGATGGGGGTGGTGAGAAAGGTGCGGGGGCGCTCGGTCATCCCTCGTCCCCCTCGGGATCCCGTGGGCCACGGCCACCGGGCGTCCGCTCCAGACCCCGGGCGCCCACCTCCTCCTTGAGCTCGTCCAGGGCGACGGTGCGGCGCTCGCCGTCGGGGCTGCGCAGGGTCACGAGATCCTGCCAGATGTCCACGGCGACGACCTTCTCCTCGCCGCGGGCCGTGGCGATGGTGCGACCTTCCCGGGGGAAGCGGCGGCGCGCTTCGACGTAGGTGCGGTGCTCGTACATGAGGCAGCACATGAGGCGCCCGCAGCAGCCGCTGATCTGCGCCGGGTTCAGCGAGAGCCGCTGATCCTTGGCGAGCTGGAGGGAGACGGGCTTGAGCTCTGGCAGCCACGTCGAGCAGCACAGCTCACGGCCGCAGCGTCCGACGCCGCCGAGAAGCGCCGCCTCGTCGCGCACGCCGATCTGTTTCAGCTCGATGCGGGCGCGGAAGGTACGCGCCAGATCACGGACGAGCTGACGGAAGTCGACCCGTTTCTCGGCCGTGAAATAGATGATGAGCTTGTTCCGGTCGAACTGCCACTCGGCCTCGGTGACCTTCATCTTGAGGCCGTGACGGGTGACCAGCTTCCGGGTCTCGCTCCGTACCCGCTCCTCGTCCTTACGGAGTTCGTCGACGCGCGAGATTTCGTCGTCGCGTGCATGACGGACGACGGCGTGTTCGGGCGTGGGCGTGGCGCACCCACCCGAAGACGAACACTTCCGCTCGGCGATGGCGCCGACGGCCGTGACCTCTCCCAGGTCCTCGCCCCGATCGGCCTGGACGATGACCCGCTGGCCAGGCCTCAGGTCCAGACCGGCGTAGGCGTAGTACTCCTTACGCGTGCCCTTGAAGCTCACCTCGGCGAAGCCGGACACGGCTATACCTCAGGGGCGGGTCGAAGCTCGACGGGGGCCACGACGACCTACTCTTCTCGCCAGGCGCCGATGGCTTCGTACTTGGCCCACCGCTGCGCGAGGAGCTTCTTCTGGGAGAGCTTCCCCAACTCGTCGAGGTTCTTGTCCAGCGCCTTGGCCAGCATGGCGGCGGCGCCGTCCCAGTCGGTGTGGGCGCCCCCCACGGGCTCTTCGACGATCTCGTCGCAGACGCCGAGGGAGAGGAGGTCTTCGGCCGTGAGCTTGAGCGCCGTGGCCGCCTTCTGCTTGTGCTCGGCGGACCGCCACAGGATGGCGGCACACCCCTCCGGTGAGATGACCGAATAGATGGAGTGCTCGAGCATGAGGATCCGGTCGGTGACGCCGATCCCGAGCGCTCCCCCCGACATCCCCTCGCCGATGACTGCGGCGAGGATGGGGACCTTGAGTCGCGACATCTCGCGGAGGTTGAAGGCGATGGCCTCGCCGATGCCCCTCTCCTCCGATCCGATTCCCGGGTACGCGCCGGGCGTGTCGATGAAGCAGATGACCGGTCGGCCGAACTTCTCGGCCTGTCGCATGAGGCGCAGCGCCTTCCGGTAGCCTTCGGGATGCGGCATCCCGAAGTTGCGGCGGAGGTTCTCCTTCATGTCGCGGCCCTTCTGCTGGCCCACGATCATGACGGATCGTTTCCCCAGACGGGCCCACCCGCCGACGATGGCTTCGTCGTCGCGGAAGTTGCGGTCGCCGTGAAGCTCCACCCAGTCGGTGAAGATCCGGTCGATGTAGTCCAGGGTGTACGGACGCTCCGGATGCCGGGCGACCTGAACCTGCTCCATGGGAGTCAGGTTGTCGTACGTCTGCTCCTTGAGGTCCTCGAGCTTCTCGCGACGGACGCGCACCTCGTCGGACACGTCGATACCCCTCCGTTCGGCGAGGTCCAGGAGCTTGGATATCTGATCCTGGATCTCGACGATGTCACGCTCGAAATCTAAGTGCACGGGAAATCGTCACCGGCGTTGGATTCGGAATTTGAAGGACGGTAAGCTCGCCGGCCCCGGTGCCGCTTCGCAACCGGGGGGCGTCCGAACGCTCCCAGTGGGCGCCCGCGTCGGGCTTCATTACGCGAAGGCCGTCAGCCCTCTCCGTGGCCCTTGAGCACCCATCCGTCCGGATCGAACACCACGCTCGTCGGCGGACCCTGCACGCCACCGATGCGCACCACCTCCTCTCGGGTGAGGAGCTCCACCGGGTGCCGGGTGGCTCCTCCGGGCCCCACGATCTCGATCTCCGCAGGCACGCGGAAGGTGGGCCACGAACTCCGCTGGGTCTGGAGCAGCCTGACCTCGACGACCCCCGAGGAGCCCGCGCCAGGGACCCAGCGCCACTCCACGTCGAAGGTCGGGAAGCCCGGCCGGTAGATCCACTGGGCGAAGAACCAATCGAGGTCCTCCCCGGACGCCTCTTCCATGACCGCCTGGAAGTCCTCGGTGTCGGCGACGGAGTGGAGGTAGCGGCGGTAGTACTCCCGGATCCCGGCGAAGAAGGCATCGTCGCCCACGACGCCCCTCAGCATGTGGAGGACCCAGCCACCCTTGGGGTAGTTGTTGGCGTTGAGAAGCGCAAAGAGGCTCGTCTCACCGGGGTCGTAGATGGGACGCTCGACGTCGGCGGAGTTGATGACCCCCTGGCGACTCTCCTCCATGAGGCGCCGGAAGGTCTCCTCGCCGTCGACCGCCTGGAAGAACTGATCTCCGAGGTAGGTGGCGAAGCCCTCGGAGAGCCAGAGGTGGTGCCAGTTCTCCTCGGTGACCGCGT
>CALJKZ010000380.1 GCA_937983085.1 uncultured Gemmatimonadales bacterium | reverse complement strand
AAAGGGGAAGGTCCGCCTCCAGTGGAAGCCAGTAAGTCGCCTCTGCGCCCCGGTGCTCGAGCAGTACGTGACCCACCGCCGCTTCAAGAAGGGGCACCTGTTGGCCAGCGTCCACCCCAGGAACCGAGGCGGGAAGCTCGACCTGTCCACCGTGAACCGCCGTATCGACTACTGGGGGAAGCAGGCGGGGGTCCGGGTGACCCCTCATGGACTGCGTCACCTCGGAGCCACGGAGGCGCTGCGCAAGACCGGCGGTGACTACCGGAGGACCATGATGTGGTCCCGTCACCAGGACCCCAGGACCCTGGCCATCTACGACGACGGGGACGAGGTGGACCACGACCGGGCCATCACGGACCTGATCGCCTAAGCTCGGGCGACCAGCTCGCGCAAAGTCTCGTCGCTGATCTTTCTAAGGTAGCGGCCAGTGATAGTGAGGTCGGCGTGGCCGAGCTGCTGCTGGATGACCCCCAGGGAGACGCCTCCCAGATGCATCTTGGCGGCGAAGGTATGGCGAAGTCCGTGGGGATGAAACCGTTTGGAGAGCCCTGCGTTCGCAGCGAGGAGCTTCAGAGTGCGCCGTACGTAGCTGTCGTCGAGTCGCCCTCCGTGCAGGCTGCAAAACAGAGGCGAGTCGACCCAAGCATGGTCCGCTCGTGCCTTGAGCCACTTATCCAGTCGCGCCCAGAGCTCCAATCGCATCCGTCCAGGCACAACGACAGTCCTCGATATGCCGCCCTTGCCGTGAGCCACCCACACCGTTCCTCTTTCACGGTCGATGTCGGCGGGCATTAGGCTGCACATCTCGGCACACCGAAGCCCCGTGCACCACAGCGTATGAACGATAGCGGCGTCGCGGAGCCCGGTTGGGCTTGTCGCGCACGCAGCCATCACGGCACGTACTTCGTCGGCTTCGTAGATTTCGTCACAGTCAGTCACTTCTTCACCTCGTTGGCTTCCGTTTCGATGTAGCCGTCTCCGGAGACGGTTCCCGGCTCGGGCTTGAGAGTCGAGGAACGAGACCCGCGGCGACTCGTTTCTCGGTCGGGCGGCCGGCCCGACATGAGGGTGGGTGCGCCGCAGGCGGGACAGATCTGGATGGTCGTGTACAACGCACAGGGGACACAAAAGCGAATGGGAAGGGTCAGCTTTCCGATCTTGATCGTGGAGCGGTGCACGGCCGGACGGCTCAGCACGATCACGCGCGTTGGTTCCTGGATCGGCGGACGCCGAGCCTCCGCGGCCTTCAGGGCGCGCATGGCCTCCTCGAAGCGAGACGCCCAAGGCGTCGCGTTGCTGTCCGCGGCCGCCTCTCGGGCCTCCTCGAGCCAGCCGTCGAGCTGCTCACGGGTCGTCACGAGTTGGCGCTGGGCTCAGGGGGCGCCTCTTGGCCGGGTTCGTGCACTTCTTTGTCCAGCGGACGAAAGTTCCAGCGTCCGTCCCCGTCGTAGACTGCCTCGTACCGCGTGAAGGCCGGGAGGGCCCGCAGGAGCTGCTGCATGAGCTGGTGGGTCCAGTAGGGTGCCGGGGGGTTGTCGACGTCGTGCGGGGGCGTCTGGGCGGCGAGCTGCTTTTGGTCGAAGGCCTCGAGGGCCTCGGCGATGTTGCGGCCGAGCTCGTCCTTCTGCCACTCCGGCACGTTCTCCCACTTGGGCAAGCGGAGGGAGGAGTGGAGGGTGGCGATCACTTCGTAGACGGCCTGGGCGCGGGCACGTCGCTCTATCCGGGATACGTTCCTGTTCCCGGTCGGGTTTTGGGTCATGGGTCAGTCTCCTTGAACGCCGGCCTCCATGTACCAGTAGGCGGTACCGTCTTCGTCGGGGGGTCCGACTGCTCCTTGGACGACCTGGCCGGCCCGGTCTTCCACGGAGATCCACACAAAGTCTTCGAGGTGCCGGATCAGCACCCGCTTGGCGTCCTCGAGCTCGAGGTACGCCGCCTGGTTGGTGTCGGGGTCGCGGTACGCCATGCGGCCGCCCCCGAGGTCCAGCACGAGGGCGGGCGGCTCCGCGAGCTCGACCTCCCAGGTCGTCTCTTCGATCTCGGTGGCGAGCGCCTGCATGCGCTCCGCCTCCTGAAACCCGTGGTCGGAGGCAGTGTCATTGGCCTCGACCGACAGTTCGCCCGCGCGTCGCCGGATCATGGAGGCGATGAGCTTCGCGGCGCGTTGGACGAGAGGATTGGCCATGCTTCATGGTAGCGCTCATTGCGAGCCGCGCGACCCGAACACGTCCGGGGTCGAGACCACCCCGTGGGTGCCCTCGGGAGCCACCGGCGTGGGGTCGGGCTCCGGCTCGGGGGCGCGCTCGGTGCGGTGGTACCTCACCCCGTCCACCTCGAAGGTCTCGAAGCCCCCATCCTCGGTGGGTCGAATGCCCAGGCAGTGGAAGCTGAGCTTGTTCTCGCGGACGTAGGCGAGTGCAGGCTCGAGCGCGGCCGTGGCCCGCTCGGGGTCGAGGCCAGGCTCGTGCCCGAAGACGCATCGGTCGAAGTCGTAGGTGCCCACGCGTTCGCGGGCCTGGTCGTAGATGACGAGCATGCGCATGTGTCCTCGCTTTTCCGGCTCGGTGAGCCTTTCTTCGCGGTCGACCAAGATGTCGTCCCGCGCCATGATGGAGATTCTAATCCCTCGGCTGCGGACCTCGCTGGGTTCGACGGTAGCGATGTGCTGGCCCTGGATCGAGCGGAGCACGATGCGCTCCCCGACGCGGCGGGTCAGCACGAGACGATTCAACGAAGGCACGGGGCTAGTCATGGGGAGGGTTACGGGTTTGCGGGCCTGTAGCGCCGAGGAAAGAAGTCGCAGGAGGTCGACGTCTCGTGCTTCCCGAAGATCGAAGCGCATTTTCTTGTGTATAGACAAGTGCCGCAGGTGGCGCCCTCGGGCAGATCCATGCAGGTAGCGACGGTGCAGGCTCGGTCGACACAGCATCCGTGGCGGCGTGGCGAGGAGGAGGCGGGTTCACAAGGGGTCCTGGGCATGACGTTCCTTTTCGTCGAGGGCTTCGAGGATGGTGCGTACGTCCTTTTGGAAGGCCTGGGCGCTTTGGTGAAGCTCCTCCTCGTCGTGGCCCAGGGGGCTCGACCAGTGCTCCTCGTCGGCCCACGAGACGATGGAGACGCCCATCTCCAGGATCTTGCGGAGGCGCTTGGCCACGCCCTCGTCGATGGCGAAGAAGGTGGGGCGCGTCCGGGCCCGGCAATCGCGCTGAAACTGGCGCACGCGGTCGCGGCTGGTCTCAGCGAACTCGCGCTCGACCTCGGGCTCCTCCAGAAACCCGCGGGACTGCATGGCGCGATTGAGCTTGGCGCCGAGGGCCACGATGGACTCCGTTTCGCCGCGGAGCATCTCGTTCGTGGGGTCTTCGGCGTGCAGCGCCTCGGTGAAGATCACGGCGAGCGTGGCCAGCTCGAGGTCGGTGAGCTGGAGGACCGAGGTGGGCTCGTGCAGGGTCAGCTGGCCTCGGTGGTCGGCTGTGATCTCGCGCGCCGTGTCCCAGCCGAAGTCGGTGTCGTCGGGTCGAAGGCAGGAGTGGCAGATCCGGTGTTCGTTGCCCTCGTGCCAGGCGATGAAGAAGCGCGCGAAGGGGCCGGCTTTGATCCCGCACCGGGTGCAGGTCAGGGGCGTGGCACAGGACGTGAAGGTGGAAGGGCTGGTCATGGGGTTCGGTCCTCGGTCTTGGCGAGTTCGCGCTTCATCATCCGCTCGAGCTCCTCGGCCATGCACTGGCGTTGCTCGGCCGTGGCGTCGCTCAGGAAGACGACGTCGGCGGGCACGCCGGCAACCTTGCGCAGGTGTTCGTGCACGGCCCGCTCGGCCTCGACCATCCTGTCGCTTCCGAAACGGATGCCGAGGGGGCGCATCTTGATCGAGAGGTAGCGATTGACGGCGTAGTTCAGGCTCACGGCGGGGTCCTCGTGGGGTGGGGGCTCAGAAAGTGAAGTAGGCCGCGTCGAAGGGGCCTTCCTCGTCGGGCGGCGGGCTCGGTTCTGTAGTCGTTTCGGAGGCGGGTTCGGGTTCGGGTTCGGGTTCGGGTTCGGACTCGGGCGCCGCCTTGGCGCTCATGCGTTCGAGCAGCAGGCTGTCGCAGTAGGTCTCGATCTCGTCGAGCTTGGCGTAGAGCTGGTGGAGCTCCCGCTCGACCGCGCGTCGCCTTTCGACTTCCGATGCGAGGGACTGGGCGTGTTCGCGCCCGAGCGCGGCGCTTCGTTCCTGCTCGCGTTCTTGGAAGCGCCTCAGCTTGGCCTGGAGGCGTCGGTTTTCGTCGGTCTTCTTTTCGAGGGCTTTGCGCAAGGTGGCAACATCGACGAGCTTAGCCTCGACGGTCTCCCGCACGGCTCGCTCGTGGGCCAGCTTGGCTTCGAGGGCCGCGATCTGGCTTGGATGGTCGGCCTGGGCCTTGCGCTCGGCCTGGCGCACGGCTTCGCTTTGCGCGATCTGCCGCTCGAGGCGTCGGGACTCGAGGACGGAGGGGATCTGGCGGCAGACGTAGCAGATCCCGTCGACGAGGCGCCGGCGGGCCCCACAGTGGGCGCATTGGCCCTCGTTTTTGGGCGGCGCGATCCGGAGCGCCTCCGAGTCCGCAAGATCACGATTGCGAGACACGCGGCCTCCCTCCCTGGGCGAAGAATGCGGTCCGGTAGGTGCTGGCGGCCTCGGCCAGCTGGTCCTTGGAGAGCGCGCTGAGGTCTTCGGGGGCCGACCTACCCGCACGATACGCCCACGAGCGAACGGCTGATTCGGCCTCGTCGCGGCGGAGCACGGCAAAGGCTTTTTTGGCCATGGCGGTCCACGCATCGCCGTTCATGGGCTCGCGGTTTTCCGAGAGGGTGGGTCCTCGTGGGTCGTTCATCTGTTTTCTCCTATTGTTGGCGTGGAAACACCGCGTCCGGGGGGATGTAGATTCCGCCATTGGCGTCGACGAGGTACTGGTGGGGCATGAGCCCTGTCTTGCTCTGCACCCAGTCGTGGATCACCGCGAGGCGCTCTTCTTCGGGCTTGGGCGGGATGATGCGCCACCAAAGACTATTGCCCTTGTGGGTGGGAAAGCGGCCGGTGCCCTTGCGGGAGACGACCACCCCCTGTGCTTCCAGGCGGCGAAGCGCCCGGCGGACGTCGTCGTCGATGAAGCCTGGGTGACCGCGCTTGCCGCAATGATGAAGCGCATTGCGTAACCCCATGGGCCCCTGGGCCCCCAGGGCATCGAGGATCTCGCGGGTGGTGTACCAGCCCATGCGCTGGACGAGGGCCCGGTCGACGTCGCTGAGGTCCTGGGCCTGGAGGCGTCGCAGCGCAGCCTCGACGCGCTCATCATCCCTGCGCGTCGCCACATTTTTCTCTACTG
>CALJKZ010000379.1 GCA_937983085.1 uncultured Gemmatimonadales bacterium | reverse complement strand
ATCGTAGCCGTGGTCGACGCCCACGCCTCGGAGTTCATCGTCTCCCGGGAATCTCCCAACGAGATCGCACAGTCGTACCGGGTGGAGGGGACGTCTCGAACGCAGCTGACGGACAACATCGACTACACGCCCGAGATGACGATGGCGCCGCGCCAGCGCTTCACCGTCACCCGACCCGACGGCTTCCGCTTCCTGGTCAACGTGACACTGCCGCCCGGGTACCAGGAGGGCACGCGACTTCCGGCCATGTTCTGGTTCTACCCGAGGGAGTACACGGACCAGGAGGACTACGACGAGGGCGGACGGACCTACAACAAGAACGAGTTTCCCAGCTTCGGCACTCGCTCCATGGAGTATCTGGTCAAGCTGGGCTACGCCGTGGTGGAGCCCGACGCGCCCATCGTCGGCGAGCAGGGTCAGATGAACAACAACTACGAGTACGATCTCCGCAACAACCTGGCGGCGGTCATCGACGAGTTGGACCGACGCCAACTCATCGACCGTAGCAAGCTCGGTATCGGTGGGCACTCGTACGGGTCGTTCAGCACGGCCAACGCCATGGTTCACACGCCCTTCTTCAAGGCGGGCATCGCCGGGGACGGGAACTTCAACCGGACGTTGACGCCACTCATGTTCCAGAGCGAGCGACGGATCTTCTGGGACGCGAAGGACACCTACACCCGGATGTCGCCCTTCTTCTATGCCGACGAGATGACCGGCGCCCTCCTCATCTACCACGGGCTGCAGGATCAGAACGTGGGTACCGCACCCGATCACGCGCCGCGGATGTTCCACGCACTGAACGGACTCGGGAAGGACGCGGCCATGTACCTGTATCCGTACGAGGATCACGGTCCGGCGAGCCGTTCGACCCTCCTCGATCTGTGGGCTCGATGGACCGCCTGGCTCGACGTGCATCTTCGCGACGGCGCCACCCAGCCCGTCACGGAGGACGACGACACCTTCTGACGCTGAACCTGGACACGACCCTCCCCTCGCAGACGCCGGGGCCCACCCGGGGCCCCGGTGCCCCCCCTCGAAGGAGATGACTCATGTCGGCACTCGGTAGGTTGCGCCCACTCGCACTGGCCCTCGGCGTCGTCACGGTGAGTGGCTGCGCAGCGGCGGGCCACACGTCCAGTCCGTGGGAATGGGGCGGCGGCGTCCGCATCGCCCCGGGTCTCTGGGACGTCGGCGACGCGGGCATGACGGCCCATCCCATGGTGAGCTACACCTATCTGTCCTTCGAGGGCGGCAACGATCAGCTGTGGGAGTTCGGAGGCCAGCTCAGAAAGCCGCTGGGTGGTGAGCGCCCGCTCTGGCTCGGCGGCGAAGCCACGTTCTCACACCTGCGGACGAACTTCGACATGACGAGCTTCAGCGGCTCGACCAACGGGTGGTCGCTCACGGCCATGGTGGGAATGCCTGTAGGCGAGAGCCGGTGGCAGCCCAACCTCTACGCCGGCGCGGGCATCAGCGACTACGGCGCCCAGGGCTGGAACATCCGTCTCGGAGTCGACCTGCAGCCGACCTTCCTCTGGGAGCGCTGAGGCTCCGAAAAGCACGCTGCCGCAACCCTTCCGCCGCTCGTCGCGTCAAACAACGTGACGGGCGGCGGATGTGCGTAACTTCGCCGTTCGATCGTCCGTAGTAGGTAGAAAGACCCGACGAAGACCACCGACAGGGAGGGAAGACGACGATGAAGCACGAACCCGGAGTCAAAGAGGATGCGAAAAACCTGTCGGTGATCGCGGGATCGGCTGCGGTGGCGGCACTGGCCACCATTGCTCTGCTCGCCGCCAACTCCAACGCCGCGCCGGAGCCCATCGTGGTCCGGGAGATCCAACCGGTGATCGTCGAGGTCGCCGTCGAAGAGCCCGAGCCAGTCGTGGAGGTCGAGGTGGTGGAAGCCCCCTTGAGCGGCATCGACCGGCTGTACGGCACCGTCACCACGGTCCACGGCGTGACCGCCACGGGCTACCTCCGGTGGGACAAGAACGAAGGCAGCTGGTCCGATCTCCTCGATGCGACGAAGCCTCGTGCCCGCGGTGGTTCGACCATCTCCGGGATCCGCTTCGGTCACATCGACCGCCTCGACGTCCTCGGACACGATGCCGCGCTCCTCACCCTCCGGTCGGGTGATCAGGTCGAGCTCATCGGCAACGCCACCGACCTCGGAAACGGCCTCCGCGCTCTCGTCATCGAGACGCCCGACCGTGGCACGGCCCAGCTCGGGTGGCAGGACCTGGCGTCGGTGGACTTCCAGTCCGCGCCGGACACGCCTCCGGCACAGCATCGGATGCACGGCACCGTGACCACGCGTTCCGGCCTCCAATTCACCGGCTACGTGACGTGGGACGTGGACGAGATCTACTCCAGCGACATCCTCGACGGTGACACGGACGGGACCCGCATGGAGATCCCCTTCGGCCAGATCGCCTCCATCGAGCGGTACGCCTCGTGGGGTGCACGCGTCGAGCTTACCGGCGGAGAGAGCTATGTGCTCGAAGGCACGCAGGACGTCGACGCCTCCATCGGCGGCATCGAGGTTTCCGATCCGACCCTGGGAGCCGTGAAGCTGGAATGGGAAAGCTTCGACAACGTGCGCTTCCATCCGCCTGCCAGTGACGTCGCCGCCGCCAACTTCGACGGCGGGCAGCTCATCCGCGGAACCGTGGTCACCGAGGACGGCGCCAGCTACACGGGCGAGATCGTGTGGGACGCTGACGAGGAGTTCACCTGGGAGATGATCCAGGGCGACTTCGAGGACATCGAGTTCTTCGTCGAGTTCGGTCAGGTCGACCGCATCCAGAAGTACGACGACGGGGCGCTCCTCACCCTCCGTGATGGACGGGTCCTGGAGCTCTACGACTCCAACGACGTCGACCATGGGAACCGGGGCATCATCATCCGGACCGACGGTCGCGAGTACGAGGTGCAGTGGCGTGACTTCGCCGAGGCGTCCTTCACGCGCTGACCGTAGGCTGAGGGCGGGTTGACGCCCGTCCGGTGAGTGCGGGCCCCGTCCGGCTTTCGAGCAGGGCGGGGTTTTCCGTTGGGGGATCGGGGCCCAGGTTGACGTCCGTCGGAACGACCGCCGACGCCAGCCCGCTCCACCCGACGCCACGGCCCGAGACGCACCCACCATGCACCGTCGACTCCGTGACACCCGCTCCGCCCTCGGCCTCCTGGCCACCGTCCTCCTGGCCGCGCCCGCAGCCGGGCTCGGCGGAGGCCTCGCCGCCCAGCTTCCTCCCGACCATGCCGACCGCGTGGACGAGATCTTCGCCCGGTGGGACAGCAATACATCGGCGGGGTGCGCGGTGGGCGTTCGTCAGAACGGTCTCGTCGTCCTGGAAGAAGCGTTCGGCATGGCGGATCTGGAGCACGCCATCCCCAACACGCCGGAGACCATCTTCGAGGGTGGGTCGCTCTCGAAGCAGTTCACTGCAGCCGCCGCGGTCCTCCTCGCCCTCGACGGCGCGCTCACGCTGGACGACGACGTCCGGACCTACGTCCCCGAACTCCCCGACTACGGCCACACCATTACGCTTCGACATCTCATGACCCACACGGGTGGGCTGAGGGACTGGGGGAGCGTCGCGTCCATCTCGGGATGGGGGCGGGAGCAACGGAGCCACGACCACGACGACGTCTTGGACATCCTGAGCCGGCAGTCGGCCCTCAACTTCGTGCCGGGCCACGAGTACTCGTACAGCAACAGCGGATACAACCTCCTGGCCATCGTCGTCGCACGCGTCAGCGGGATGTCCTTCGCCGACTTCTCCAGGGAGCGGATCTTCGAGCCACTCGGTCTCCGCAACACCCAATGGAGGGACGACTACCGAAGGCTCGTCCCCGGTCGGAGTTCAGCGTACTCGGCCACGGGCGACGGGTGGGAGATCAACCGGCCCATCGAGTACGTTCACGGGAACGGCGGCATCCTCACCACCGTAGGTGACCTCGGCATCTGGGCCCAGGCGCTGGAGGACGGCCGCCTGGGCGGCCCCGACTTCGTGCGCATGATGCACGAGACCGGTCGCCTCAACGACGGATCCGACATCGTCTACGCGGGTGGGCTCCGAGTGGAGCCGTACCGCGGTGTGGCCTCGGTGACCCACACCGGGTCGACGGCCGGGTATCGGGCGTTTCTCGGGCGATACCCCGACCAAGGTCTCTCCGTGGCGATGCTCTGCAATGCCTCCAACGTGTCCACGGGCGGCAACGGTACGGCTGTGGCTCGCGTGTATCTGGAGGATGCCCTGGTGGAGCCGGAACCGAACCGTGCGGTGGCACTGGGGAGCGCCGGGCCCGTCGACGAGTTGGCCGGGCTCTACGCCGATCCCGTCACGGGCACGCCCATGACGGTGGGCACCCGCGGTGATGGGTCCTTGACCATCGACGGCCGCGTCATGGTTCGGACGGGCGCCCTCGAGTTCGCCCCGACCATCGGCGCCCGGCGGTACGTGTTCGAGCCCGGGCAGAACCGCCTGGAGGTGGAGGACTGGCAGTACACACAGCACCGCTTCGAGCGCGTCGACCTGTGGAGTCCCTCCGCCGGCGATCTCTCCGACTTCGCGGGCGCGTACCGCAGCGACGACGCCGAAACCACCTACCGCGTATACGTGGAGGACGGACGCCTCGTCGTGTGGCAGCGACCAGGGGACACCCGCGCCCTGGAGCCCATCTATACCGATGCCTTCGTAATGGGCGGCGGGCGCATCGTCCGCTTCCGTCGGAACGAATCGGGCGCCGTCGCCTCGTTGTCCCTCAGCCTCGGTCGGGTCTACGACATGCGGTTCGACAGGGTGGAGTGATCGCCCCGCCCCTATCCGGTCCGGAGGAACCTCCGCGCGGCCTCGACCTCTTGCCGGGAAGCGTCGGCGTCGGCCAGGAGCTCGAGGAGTTCCTGGTAGTAGACGCGAGCCTCCTCCTCCGCGCCTGACGCCTCCGCGGCCCGGGCGGCCCCGTAGAGCGCCCGCGCTCGCCGGGGCTCACGCTCCAGCGTCTGGGAATACGCCATCAGCGCCTGGGTCGGTCGGTCCAACTCGAGGAGAAGATCGCCCAGGAGCTCACGGGCCGGGAGGAGAGGGCCGGGGGTCACGGGGTGCTTCTCCACCGTCGCCTCCAGATCCGCGGCCTCGCGAGCGAGACGCACGGCGTCGCCGGCCGCGCCACGGGCGTGGGCCTCCCACGCGGAAGCGGCCAGCCGCTGGGCACCCACCACCGTCGCCCAGTAGCCGTCGCCTCCCTCTTCGAGACGCGCCTGCAGCTCGGCGAGAGCAGCCAGCTCCCGTTGAGCCCCCATCGCATCTCCGGCGCGTGCGGACCCCAGGGCGCGGGCGAAACGGGACACCGCCTCGACGAACGGCAGCGCCCCCGTGGGCACCGACACCGCCGCGGCCTCCGACCAACGGTCGCGCTCGAGGGCGTACCGCGCGTGCATGGCGGCAAAGTTGTAGCCGAGCAGACCTGAGTAGTACCGGTCCGGAATGGCCCGTGCGGTAGCGACGATCTGTCCGGCGGCCTCGTCCTGGCCCATCTGCAGGTGGGCATACACCAGGTAGTCCATCGGATGGACCGCGGCATCGGGGACCGGCTCGGCCGCGGCGGACCGGCGGTTGGTTTCCACCGATTCCTGCCAGTAGCCCAGGCGCGTGAAGATGTGTGAGGGCATGTGCAGCGCGTGGGGCGCCGCGGGCGCGATGTCGGCGTAGCGCCGTGCGGCTTCCAGGCCTTCCTCGGCGATGGCCGGGGCGTCGAAGGCGTGGATGATGTAATGGGCGAGCCCCGGGTGGTCGGGCATGCGCTGGAAGACCGGCTCCAGCAACGCGGCCGCGGCCCGCTGGTGCGAGAACGTCAGGTCGTCGGGCGACGCGTTGGCGATCATGATCCGCCCGAGGAAGATCGTCGCTTCCGGGTCGTCCCCGTGCATCTCCGCCAAGCGCCGGAGCGCTTCCTCGTGGGACCGCATGCGCGTGAGGTGATCCCGGTCGTCGCGCCCGTCGTAGAGCGCAGCCGCGGCGTCGACGTACATCTGCTCTCGGTGACTGGCGCCGGAGACCAGTTCACGAGCCCGGCTCACGGCCTCTGCCGCGGCGGCCTGGCGCTCGGCGGGGGGCGCCGCCCGCGTCATGGGGTTCCCCCAGTAGGTCATGGCCAGACCCCAGTGCGCCATGGCGCAGCCCGGGTCCGCCACCGCGACCTCACCGAACGTCGCCTCGGCCTGCTCGAACCAGAACGAGTGGAGCATGGCCACGGCCCGATCGATGTCGGGCTGAACCTCGGCAGCGCACGAGGTGGGGAAGGTCACCGACCCTACCATGGCCTCGCCCGCCGGGTGGTCGTGGTCTTGGCTCAGGACCGGCGAGGGGGCAGCGAGAAGAGCGAGCACGAGGACGACGCGGAAGGCGGGCAGCGACGCCCGGCCCTCGTTCGGCGAAACACCCATGGGAGGTCCTTCGAACGGCGTGACGGGCGCCGCGGGTCGCTCCGAACGGAGCGCTGCACGCGCCCACTGGGGGGAGAATCTAATGCCCGCGGGTCGACCCTGCAGGGGGAGCGGGGAGCCTGGCGCGGCTACCGCCCTCCCCCGTCGGTGGCCACCGCCCGGTTCTCCAGTTTGCGCGTGAGGAAGTCGTCGGACGCCTCGAAGGTCTCCACCCACCGGCGGAAGATGAGGAAGCTGTGGACGTCGTCGGGATAGACGATGAGCTCGTGCTCCACGCCGTGGGCCCGAAGCGCCTGAACCAGCCCCACCGTTTGCGAGAATGCGACGTTCCGGTCATCGTCGCCGTGGACGAGGAGGACTGGCGCCGTCCATCGATCCACCTCGGAGATGGCGGACGACTGATAGCTCACGCTCTCCGGATCGAGCGAGTTGCCCCAGAGGTGGACGCCGGCGATGTCCACGCCGGCGGCGAAGACGTCGGAGTTCCGCGCCAGCGCCTGGGCCGTGAGGATCCCGCCGTACGAAAGACCCCACAGACCCACCCGGTCGGGATCGACGTCGTCGCGATCCGCCAGGTAGAGGCCTGCTGCGAGGATGTCGCGGTACTCGGTGTTGCCTTCCCCACCCCGACCCGGCGACTCGCGGAACTCCTCACCGTAGCCAATGCCCGTACGGTAGTTCACCGACAGCACCACGTAGCCCTGGTTGGCCCAGTACTGGTTCATGGCGTACGCCATGTGGTAGAAGTGCCGGTGGTGGTACCCCAGGAGCATCTGCCGTCGCGATCCGCCGTGGATGAAGATCAGGGCAGGCCGACGCTCACCGGGGCGGAGGTCCGGAGGAAGGAAGAGCTGGTTGTTGAACTCGATGCCGTCCTCGGCCGTCAGGGTGACGTTCTCGGGAACGACGTGAGCATCCAACGGATACTGCGCCGGCAGCCTCGTGATCATCCGCGCCTCACCCCCTCCCGTGGGGAGCACGGCAACCGACTGGGGCCGGCGCGCATCGGCGTACAGCGTGGCGAGGTGCTGTCCCGATGCCAGGGCCGCCGGGAACGTCTCGATGCCGTCGCCCCGGGTGAGCCTCCGCGGCTCCCCGCCGGAGACGGACACGCTCCAGAGGTCCCGCCGATCGATGTCGGAGTGGTTCGACGAGTAGAAGAGCGTCCGCCCGTCCTTTGCGAAGGCGACCTGCATGACGAAGCCGTCGCCGGGGGTGAGCTCCACGGGCTCGGGCCGGGGGTCGTCCACGGAGATGGAGTACCAATGCCGCCAGTTCCCGGGCTCGGCCTCGAAGACGATGTGATCGTCCTTCCAATGGATCTCGTCGATGTCGCCGAAGCCCTCGTGCTCGCCGGGAGGAGCGCTCCAGAGCCGGTACCCCTCCCCCGTCGCCGCGTCGGCGATCCAGATCTCCAGGAGGTGGCCTCCCGAGAAGGCCGACTCGGTGAGCCCGGCCGGAAGGTCCGCCGGATCGGCCCCGCCCAAATCGGCGCGCGCGCCGAAGGGATCGCCGGGCCGCCGAATGAAGGCCACGCGACTTCCGTCGGGTGACCACGCCGGATCCGTGTCGCGATCGACGCCGGGGCTCAGGTAGGTGATGGCCGGACTGCGGGCGTCGTAGACGCCGATGAAGGAGTGGTCGCCGCGTTCACTGACGTACGCGATGCGGTCGGAGTCGGGGGACCAGACGGGACCGCGGTTGCGGCCGTAGGCGGTGAAGAACGGCTGGGTACCTTCGAGCCCGACGGCGAGACCCGAGTTCACGGGAGCACGATGGATTTGACCGTCGGAAGCGAAGGCGATCCACCGTCCGTCCGGCGAGAGCGCGTACCCGTTCGCCTCGGCCACACGCCAGGGATTCCCGCCTCTGGTGCTCATGGCCCACACGGCGCGCTCGGCACCCCGGGGGTCGCTGGACGGGTTGGCGACCCAGCCTTCGCGGTTGGGCTGATGCCCTCGAAGGAACGTCACGATCTCGCCGTCCGCCGAGATCTGGAGACTCTGCAGATCGATGCCGTCGTCCTCCAAGTAGTCCGTCAGGCGCTCCGGTGCGAAAGCGGGCGCCGTGGCCGTGTAGAGGTTCCGCATGCCGCGCTCGTTCTCGAGCCAGGCGATGCGGTCGACGCCGTCGGCCGACACGAGCGAGTAGGGGAAGCCGGGGCTGAGGACGTCCCGGATGGAGAACGCGTCCTGCGCCACGACGGCGCCCGGGCCGGCGGCACCCGCCAGGGCAAGGAGGGCGGCGAGAGCGACGGGGTGCCCGAGCGTCGTTCGATGAGCCATCAGTCCTCCACGGTCGGTTCAGAGTCCAGTCCATCAGCTTGAGTGCCGTACGCGCCCACCGCAACACGGCCGGAGCCGGGCCCTGGCCTGGTGCGGCCTCTCCGCCCGCGCCGTAGCTTCCGCCTTCCCACCCACCCCACGGGAGCGTCCCATGCATCGGTACGTTCGAGCTTCCTTCCTCCTCGTCGCCGGCGCCTGGAGCGTCGCCTCCATCCCCGCCGCCGCCCAGGAGACGCAACGCCTGTCCCTGGACCACTACATGGACATGGAGAGCGTCTCGAACCCGCAGATCTCTCCTGACGGGACCCGCATCGTCTACACGCGGGGGTGGATCGACCCGGTGAACGATTCCCGGGAGTCGGCGCTGTGGATGATGAACGCCGACGGCTCGCGGAGCCGCCACCTCGTGGAGGGCGGATCTGCGTCATGGTCGCCGGACGGCACGCGGATCCTCTTCACCGCCTCAGGCGAACCGGGGGGTGGTCAGATCTGGGTGCGATGGATGGACGCCGAGGGGGCGACGTCACAGATCACCCGCTTGGAGAACGGACCGGGCAACCCCATTTGGTCGCCCGACGGAAACTGGATCGCGTTCACGAGCCGGGTCGACGACGACGCCGACTTCGCCGGTGTGGATCTGCCCAGCCGTCCCGACGGGGCGCGGTGGACGCGGGAGCCGAAGATCGTGGAGCGGGCCGGCTACAAGCGTGACCGCGCCGGCTACGTCGACACGGGGTGGACGCACGTCTTCGTCGTACCCGCCGACGGCGGCACGGCGCGCCAGCTCACCGACGGTGATTGGAATCACGGCGACATCGCGTGGAGTGCCGACGGCTCGGAGATCTACTTCTCCTCGTACCGTAGCGACGACTGGGACCGGCCCTCCAACTGGCAGGAGTCGGAGATCTATGCGGTACACGTGACGGACCGACGCAGCCGTCGGCTGACGAACCGCCGGGGGTCCGACGGCGACCCCGTGCCGTCTCCCGACGGACGCCTCGTGGCGTACACCGCCGGTGACGAGCACGACGACACGTACCGAAACGCCCGGATCCACGTCATGAACACCGACGGCTCGGGCTCGCGCCTCATCTCCGGGGACCACGACCGGCAATCGGGAGGGCTCCAATGGGCCCCGGACGGGAGCGGCCTCTATTTCACCGTCTCGCGGGACGGGTATCGAAGACTCCACTTCGTCTCCGTCGACTGCGGCGTGGAGCAGCTCACCGAGGGCCGGCAGCTCTTCGCCCTCTCGTCGTTCGCCGACGACGGAACCGCCGTCGGGACCATCTCCAACGCCCACGAGCCGGGAGACCTGTACCGCTTCGATCTCTCGTCGCCGGACCGGCCGACCCGTCTTACCCACGTGAACGCGGACGTGCTCCACGGGGTGACCCTGGGCGAGGTGGAGGAGGTGTGGTACCGGTCCGAGCCCTTCGACGTGCAGGGGTGGCTGGTGAAGCCGCCGGACTTCGATCCTCAGCGCGAATACCCCCTCATGCTGGTCATCCACGGGGGGCCCCACAGCATGTACAACGGCGGATTCAACTTCGCCTTCCAGGAGCATGCGTCGAACGACTACCTGGTGCTGTACACCAATCCGCGGGGGTCCACCGGGTACGGCACCGAGTTCGCCAACGCCATCAACCACGACTATCCCGGCGTGGACATGCAAGACCTCATGCGCGGCGTCGACGTGATGCTCGAGCGGAGCTACGTGGACGAAGACAACCTCTTCGTCTACGGATGCTCGGGCGGGGGCATCCTCACGACGTACATCGTCGGCAACACCGACCGCTTCACCGCGGCGTCGGCCAACTGCCCCATCGTCAACTGGATGTCGGCCATGGGTACGTCCGACGCCATCAGCTACACGCGGACCTTCGCCGAGCCCTTCTGGGAGGATCCCACGGAGTGGATGGACCGCTCTTCGATCTTCTACGTGGGCAACGTCACCACGCCCACCATGCTCATGACCGGCGAGAACGACCTGCGGACGCCCATGGGCCAGACGGAGGAGTACTACCAGGCCTTGAAATACCTGGACGTCCCCACCGTCATGATCCGCTTCCAGGACGAGTGGCACGGCACCAGCTCGAATCCCTCCAACTTCCTGCGCACGCAGCTCTACCTGCGGAAGTGGTTCGAGATGTGGGGCACCCACGACGACGGCATGGTGAGTCCACCGGATCGCTGAACGAGCGCAGGCCATCGACCATCGGCGGGACGACCGAACGGGAACAGAAGAACAGACCTTCGGCATCCGTAAAGTGTATGGTGAAGCGCAACGGGATTCGTAAGCTTTCGAAGACCGCCGTACCAGATCAGGGATCAGCGTGAGCACAACAACGACAAGACCCAGCCCCTCGGAACGCCTGCGGGGGATCGTGCCCGACGCGGAGATCGCGGCCATCACTCCCATCCTCGAGGAAATCGAGGAATTGAAGGAGCGCCGCAACGCCGTCGTCCTGGCACACAACTACATGACGCCGGACATCTTCCACGGCGCGTCGGACCTGCGGGGTGACTCGCTGGCCCTGGCGAAGATGGCCGTGGACACCGACGCAGACGTCATCGTCATGGCCGGCGTCCACTTCATGGCCGAGACGGCGAAGATCGTCAATCAAGACAAGACGGTCCTCATCCCCGACCTGGAAGCGGGGTGCTCGCTGGCTGACGCCATCACCGGTGCGGACGTCCGGCTCCTCAAGGAGCGGTATCCCGGCGTCCCCGTGGTCACCTATGTGAACACGTCGGCCGACGTGAAGGCCGAGTCCACCATCTGCTGCACGTCCAGCAACGCCGTGCAGGTGGTCGAGTCGCTGAACACGGATCGGGTGATCTTCCTGCCCGACCAGTATCTCGGCCGGTGGGTGGCGTCGCAGACCGACGTCGACATCATCCTCTGGGAAGGCTCGTGCATGGTTCACGAGCGCTTCACGGGCGAAGAGCTCCGCGCATACCGAGACATTCACCCCGGCATCCAGATCATCGCCCACCCCGAATGCCCACCCGACGTCCTCGCCGAGGCCGACTACGTGGGCTCGACCTCAGGCATGATCAACTGGGCCAAGAGCGAGCGGCCCCGTCAGCTGGTCATGGTCACCGAGTGCTCCATGAGCGACAACGTCGCCGCCGAGGTTCCGGAGACGGAGTTCATCCGCCCGTGCAACCTCTGCCCCCACATGAAGCGCATCACGCTCCACAACATCCGGGACAGTCTCCTCGAGATGAAGCACGAGGTCGAAGTCCCTGCCGACATCGCCGAGCGCGCGCGAGTCGCGGTGGAGCGGATGCTGGCGGTGCAGATCTGATCGCAGGGGAGGACGCGGCGCAGAGGATGGACGGAGACGACTCCGACCTGGACGACTCGGCGCTGGACGACTTCCTTCTCGCCGCCCTGGCCGAGGATCTGGACGAGGCCGGTGACATCACGTCCCTGGCGACCATTCCCGCGGAAGCTCGAGCCAGAGCCCACTTCGTAGCCCGCGAGGCCGGGTGCATCGCGGGTCTCGGCCCCGCGCTCCGTGTGTTCGAGCTCGTTTCCGACGACGTGGCCACCGCGGCGAGGGTGGCGGACGGCGATCTCGTCGGAGCCGGCGATGCGCTCGCCACCGTCGAAGGGCCGGCCCGTGCCATCCTCGCCGGCGAGCGGGTGGCGCTGAATCTCCTGGGCCTTCTCAGCGGCGTGGCCACCGCGACCCGACAGCTCGTCGACGCCGTCGACGGCACCGCCGCCACCATCATCGACACGCGCAAGACCGTGCCCCTCCTCCGCCGTCTTCAGAAGGCCGCCGTGGTGGCGGGCGGGGGTCGCAACCACCGCATGGGCCTGTACGACCAGGTCCTCATCAAGGACAACCACATCGAGGCCGTGGGCTCCGCGGCAGAAGCCGTCCGCCGGGCTCGGGCCTTCGTCGACGAGACCCTGGACGCACAGGTTCTCGTCGAGGTGGAGATCGAGCGAGTGGACCAGCTCGAGGGTGTCATCGAGGCCGGCGCCGACATCGTCATGCTCGACAACATGGACCCGTCGGAGATGCGGAAGGCGGTGGAGTTGGCGGGCGGACGAGTTCTTCTGGAGGCCTCGGGCGGGATCACGCTGGAGACGGTGCGCGCGGTAGCCGAGTCGGGCGTCGACATGATCTCCGTGGGGGCCCTGACCCACTCGGCACCGTCTCTGGACGTGGGGTTGGACTTCGAGGGCTAGGGCATCGTGCCGTCCCGAATGGACATGTACTTCACATGTTCACATGTTGTGTACATGTCCAAGATGATCCAGATTCGCAACGTGCCCGACCCCATTCACCGCAAGCTGAAGTCGCGGGCGGCCGCCGCCGGTATGACGCTGACGGACTTCCTCCTCGCCGAGTTGGCGGATATCGCAGAGCGCCCGTCACCCCAGGAGCTTCGTGAGCGACTCGAGGGCAGGTTGGCCGTGATGGAAGGCGAACGTTCCGACCAAGCCGTCCGGGCCGTGAGGGACGAGCGCTGACACTCGGCGACCCACCGGAGATCGACACCGCCGCGCCGGAGCCCATCGAAGGTCCGATGTCATCCGTCGTCGACGCTTCCGCGATCATCGAGCTCCTCCTCGTTCGAGGCCGTTTCGCGGCATTGGCCGACCTGCTGCTGGGCCCCGGCCGCGTGCTCCACGCACCCCACCTCATCGACGCCGAAGTGGTGCAGGTGCTTCGCAGGCTGGAGCAGGCCGGCACCCTATCGGGTGGACGTGCTGAAGATGCCCTCCACGACTATTCGTCGCTGCGCATCGTCCGCCACGGACATGAGCCCCTTCTCGGACGGGCGTGGGATCTTCGACAGAATCTCAGCGCATACGACGCGCTGAACGTCGTCCTGGCAGAAGGGCTCCGCCTGCCCCTGGTTACTCTCGACCGAAGGATCGCGACGGCTCCCGGGCACACGGCGGACATCACCGTCCCCTGACCGGCGGCCGAATCCACCGGCCATCCGCACCCGACTGCAACCTTTCGGGCACTCGCTCCGTCTACTCTTGTAGATCATCTAGGGAAGGGATACTGTACCCCCCTTCCTGTAGACACTCTAGGAGAGTGGATGACCAGCACACGGACGGATCTGCTTCAGGGCACCCTTGAGCTCCTCATCCTGAAGACGCTGCAGATCGGTGAGCCCATGCACGGTTGGGGGGTCGCCATGCGGATCCAGCAGCTGTCGAGCGAGGTGCTCCAGGTGAACCAGGGCTCGCTCTACCCCGCCCTCCACCGCCTCGAGCACAAGGGGTGGATCCGGTCGGAGTGGGGCACGTCGGAGAACAACCGCCGGGCGAAGTTCTACCGGCTCACGGCTCTGGGACGCAGGCAGCTGGCCGAGGAACGAGAGCAGTGGGAGCTCTTCTCGGCGGCCGTGGGCGAGATCCTCTCGGCGACGTAGACGACCGTGGAGCCTCTCTTCGACTTCGTTCGCGCCCTCGGGCTGAAGGTCCGCACCCTCCTGCGGCCCGATCGCTCGTGGCACGAGCTGGACGAGGAGATGCGCTTCCACATCGACATGGAAGCCGAGCGACTTCGTGCTGAGGGGATGCCCCCGCGGGACGCTCGCAGACAGGCGATGATACGCTTCGGCGGCATGGAACGACAAAAACAACGCACCCGGGAGGCCCGGGGCACGGCACTGGTGGAGGACGCGATGCAGGACCTCAAGTACGGAATCCGGATGATCCTCAAGAACCCCGTCTTCAGCGCCGTCGCCATCGCGACGCTGGCGCTGGGGATCGGGGCGAACACCGCCATCTACACGGTGGTGGAAGCGGTCCTCCTCGAACCCCTGCCCTTCGAAGAGCCCGACGAGCTGACGCTGCTCTGGACGCACAACGAGGAGCAGAATCAGACGAAGTACATGGTCTCGCCCCTCGACTTCGACGACTGGCGGACGCAGAACAACACCTTCGAGGCCATGGCGGCCTACTGGCCGAGCACGGCGACCCTCACCGAGGTGGGCGGCGATCCTACGCGCGTCCGTCAGGTCTTCACCACGGAGGACTACTTCGACGTCCTCGGTACGAGCCCCATCCGTGGGCGCACGTTCACTCCCGACGAAGGCCCCGGGTCCAACCCAGTGGCGATCCTCAGCGAAGGCTTCTGGGAGCGGCGTTTCGGCGCGGACCCGGACATCATCGGGCGGGTCCTCACCCTGGACGGTTCGCCCGTCGAGGTCGTCGGCGTCATCAGCGCCCAACAGACCTTCCCGGTCAATACGGACATCTGGACCCAGATGACGTGGCCCATGCAGATCCAGAGCCGGTACGCTCGCTGGATGAGCGCCATTGGCCGCGTCGCTGACGACAGCGAATTCGAGGCGGCCCGAGCCGACATGGTGAGTCTGGCCTCGCGCATCGAGGCCGAGCATCCGGATACGAACCGCGGCTGGACCGTCACCATGTCCACCCTCCATGACGAGCTGGTGGGCGACACGCGGACGGCGCTCATCGTGCTGCTCAGCGCCACCGGGCTCGTGCTCCTCATCGCCTGTGCCAACGTGGCCAACCTCCTTCTGTCGCGATCGGAAGTCCGGTCTCGGGAGATCGCCGTTCGGGTCGCCTTCGGGGCCGGACGAGCCCGGCTCGTGCGCCAGCTCCTCACGGAGAGCCTCGTTCTGGCGGGGGCGGGCGCCCTCCTGGGCATCGCCCTCGGGCAGATCTCTCTTCGTGGGCTCCTGGCCATGGCGCCGGTCACGCTGCCCCGAGAGAACGCCATCACCATGGACGGGACCGTCCTCGGGGTCGTGCTCGTGGCGAGTCTGTTGACCGGGCTCCTGTTCGGCCTGGCGCCCATCGCCCGGCTCCTCAAGTCCGACGTCCACACGACGATCCGCGACGGAGCCCGCTCGACCAGTGGCGTCGGGGGCCACCGGCTCCAGAATTCCTTCGTGGTGGCCCAGCTCGCCATGGCGCTCATGCTGGTGGTAGGTGCCGGGCTGCTCGTGCAGAGCTTCTCGAACCTCCGGTCCGTGGACACAGGCTTCCAGGCCACGGACGTCCTGACCTTCGAGCTGGACCTGAACACCAGCGTCGCCGAGACCGACGACGACGTCATCCTCTTCTACGACCAGCTCCGCCAACGCTTGGCCGAACTCCCCGGCGTGAACGCCGTCGGCGACGCCTCGACCCTGCCTTTGGGGGAGTCTCTGGACTACTCACAGCCCATCTCGCTCCTCGACCGGGAAACACCGGCCGAGGTCGAGACCCGGGCGACCATCAGGCCCGTGAGTCCGGGCTTCTTCGCCGCCATGCGCACGCCCGTGGTGGCCGGTCGGGTCTTCGACGACACCTATCGGCGTCCCGATGACGGGCAGCCCGGCGTCCTGGTGGTCAACGAAGCGTTCGTCCGCTCCCTGTATGCAAGAGAGGATCCGCTGAACGATCGCGTCGGACAACTCGGCCTGCGGTTCGGCCCCCTCGGGGCCATTCACATGTCCGAGGGCGAGATCATCGGGGTCGTGGCCGATCTGAAGTACGAGGGACTACGAAGCGACCCCATTCCAGCCGTCTACGTGAGCGGGCTCCAGTCGTCCATCCGGCGCCGCACGCTTACCGTGCGCGCAGACGACGACGCCAGCGCGCTCCTGCCCGCCGTGAGGCGCGAGGTCGCCGGCATCAATCCGAGTGTGGCGCTCACCAACGTCCAGACCATGGAGACGGTCCTGGCCGATGCCCAGTCGAGGGACCGGTTCAGTACGCTCCTCCTGACTCTCTTCGGCATCGTCGCCCTCCTGCTGGCGTCCGTCGGGGTCTACGGGGTGCTGGCCTACGCCGTCGAGCAGCGACGGAGCGAGGTGGGCATCCGCATGGCGCTGGGAGCGGCGGCCTCGGACGTGCGGGCCATGGTGCTGACCGATGGGGCCAAGATCGTCATCGTCGGTCTCGTCCTCGGTCTGGTGGGCGCTCTCGCGCTCTCCGGCGTGTTGGCCAGCCAGTTGTACGGGGTGAGCCCACGTGAGCCCATCATCTACGCCACGGTGGCCGGCATCCTGCTGCTGGTGGGTCTCGTGGCCAGCTTCGTCCCTGCTTGGCGAGCGACGAGGGTGAATCCGGTGGTCGCCATGAAGCGGGAGTAGGCCCGGCGGCCACCACCGGGACGGGCCCCGCAGTCGAGGTGTGCGGGACCGAGACGCGGGGGCGCTGGACTTGCGGGGAGGAATCCACACATTGACCCCCCCGTCCAACGCCCCCGTGACCCAGATCCATGCCTCACCTCGAATCGTCCCGCGACGTACGCCCCGACATAGGCCCCGACGCACGCCGCGACACACGCCCCGGCAGCGCCGACTCATCGGGCTCCCTGGTTGATGGTCCGACGACGACCCGATCGAACGCGGTTCTTCCGGCGATCCTCCTTCTGACGTCCGCCCTGGCCCTGGGCGGGTGTGCGCCCTCCGGGGGGTCGACGGCGAGCGAAGCCGGCGAAGCGGATCCCGCCGTCGCACTCCTTCCCTGGACCGAGCAGATGGCCGTCCGGGACCAGTGGCTCACCCGGCGCCACGAGATGCTCCTCCCGATGATGCGGCGACACGGCATCGACATGTGGATCGTCGTCAACGAGGAGTTCCACGACGACCCGCTCACCGAGTACGTGGCCCCCGCGCGCCCGTACACCGGCCGACGCGACGTTTTCGTCTTCGTGGACGCAGGGGACGCCGGTCTTCGCAAGGTCGCCGCCACGGGCTACTGGGAAGAGACCGTGGCGCGTTACTTCGAGTCGCCCATCGACCCGGACCCCGCCGATCAGGTGCTGCACGCGCTGTGGACCGAGCACCGACCTCAGGCCATCGGGCTAGGCACCGGTGGTCGACGAGGCATGACGCGTTCCCTCACCCACGACAGCTACCAGTTCCTCGCCGAGGCGATGGGTCCGGAAGCCGAGTCCCGGTTCGTCTCGGCCGAGCCGCTCATCGAGGAGTACCTGGCGACCCGGATCCCCGAGGAGTGGGATCACTACGAACGGCTGGTCGCCCTCACCGAGGAGATTACGCGGCGGGCCTTCTCCGACGAAGTCGTGTCTCCGGGCACAACCACGGTGGGTGATGTACGCCGGTTCATGTACGACGCGCTCTGGGACGCCGGGGTGGAGACCTGGTTCCAGCCCGACCTCCGCGTCCAGCGGAGGGGGATGGAGCGGGTGGGGTCGAGGGGTTTCCTGGCCGTGGCGCCGGAGGCGACGGTCATCGAACCCGGCGACCTCATCCACGTGGACTTCGGCATCTCGTACATGGGCCTCGACAGCGACTGGCAGAAGATGGCCTACATCCTCCAGCCGGGTGAGTCGGATGCGCCGCAGGGAATGAAAGACGCCCTGGCCAACACGAACGCGTTGCAGGACGCCCTCATGCTCCGTGCGTCGCGTCCGGGCCGGACCGTCGGCGAGGTATACGCCCAGACGATGCGGGAGATGCAGGAGCGCGGCATCACCGCGCAGGTCTACTCCCATCCCCTGGGCAACCATGGTCACGGCCTCGGCCCGAGCATCGACTTCCGCAGTTCCGCCAGCAGCGCCGCCGCGGAACGGGTGCTGGTGGAGGGCGCCTACATCTCCATTGAGCTGAATACCCTCACGCCCGTAGCGGAGTGGGACGGCCAGGACGTCTTCATCATGCAGGAGGACCCGGCGTACCTGACCGAGGACGGGTGGCGCTTCTTCCGCCCCAGGCAGGAAGCCCTGTACCTCATCGGCGGCGCGCCATGAGGGGCGAGAGAACGACCTCGCGGGCTACCATCGGGGTCGTCTTGGCGCTGGCATGGACAGGGGCGATGCCACTCGCCGCTCAGGAGTCCCCCTCCGACCTCGCGAGCCTCTTCGACCTCGGCGCCCTCGTCGCCGATACCAACGGCGACGCCGTCGCCGACTTCGTGAACGCGGGCCTGGTCCTCGGCGCCGATCCCACGGTGTCCGAACTCGCCGCCGCGGCCGAGATCTCTGCCCGACTCGGCTTCGAGACCATGGCCCTCGACCTTCCTCTCGTCCGGGGGACGGAGGCGCCGGTGCCCGTGGTCGTCGGGCGAGGCGGCCTCGCGGTCGCCGGCGTGCCCCCGTCGGGCATCGACCCCACCTCTCTCGATGCCGGCGAAGGGGTCGTGGCTACGGTTACGGTGGAGGGCCGGCCATGGGTCTTCGTTCTCGGAGGAGACGACGACGGCCTCCTGGCCGGGGCGAGGCTGTTCGCCGGTGTCCTCCCCCATACCCGCACCCTTTCGACGCCGTCCCTCGGCGAGGTGCGGACCGACTTCGAGGCGGTATTCGACTCCGCGGGTGTCACCGACGCCACGGTCCGCGTGACCCAGGCCCGCGGACGCACCGGAGACGACGGCATCCACCGACTCGTCATCGTGGTGGACGCCGAGGATCCCGACGCCGTGGCCGAGGCGCTGGAGCCCTTCACCACCGACGACGGCCCGACGACGGACGAGGGGTCGCCAGCCGACCCCATGAGACACCCCGGCCTCCGATCGACGGAGGTGCGCATCGCCGACGGGAGCGTGCTGCGCCTCCCGGGGCGCGCGGCACCCGACCGGCCCGGCCCCGTCTCCGGCCGACCGGGGAGCGGTGGGAAAGACGACCTGGACCTCTCCACCCTGTACACCGCCGACGGCCTCCTCGGCGGAAGCCCCATTCCCGATCGCGTCGACGCCATCGTGGTCCCCGGCGGGGCGGGGGTCGGGACGCTCCCCGAGCTGGCCGCTCGCCTGGGCCTCGAGTCCACCGGCCTCACCGTCCCCCTCGTCCATCCGGCGAGTGCGGTGGACCGCCCGTCGTCTCGGCCCACCATGGTCTTGGCGGGTGCCGGAAACCCGCTCACGGCGGAGCTCGCGGACAGCGGTCGCATCGATCTCGCCGCCCTCGCGCCCGGCGAGGGCCTCATCGAGGTGGTCCCCGACGCCTTCGGATCGAAGTCGGCCCTGGTGGTGACGGGCGCAGCCGCGGCCGGCGCCGACGGCGCCCCCGCGCGAGTGCCACTGCACTGCCCGACCCCCG
>CALJKZ010000378.1 GCA_937983085.1 uncultured Gemmatimonadales bacterium | reverse complement strand
GTGGTACGCCCAACGGGAAGGGCAGTGGCGGATCAACTTCGGAGCGACCACCAGCTACGGAGCGGCCCGGGGGATGGCGTTCGGAGGCAACGGTGAGGGTGTCCGGTACGACGCGGCCTCGCCGGAGCAGGTCGAAGCCATGCAAGAGGTCATCGCTCGGGGCTTCGCCGAAGGCGCGCTCGGTCTGGGCCTCGGACTCCAGTACATCCCCGGAGCGGGGCGTCACGAGATTTTTCGGGCGTTCCAGACCGTCGCCGATCACGGGCTGACCGTGTTCGTCCACATCCGGTACGCCGGTCTCGTCGAGCCCGAGTCGGGAATCGCCGCGGTGCAGGAGATGATCGCCAACGCCGCCGGGTCCGGTGGCTCGGTGCACATCGTCCACATCGGGTCCAGCGGCCTCGCCCAGGTACCGCTCCTTCTCGACATGATCGAAGGCGCTCGCGGCGAGGGCGTGGACGTGACCACCGAGGTGTACCCGTACACCGCCGCGTCGACGGGCATCCAGGCGGCGATCCTCGACGAGGGATGGCGTGAGCGCCTGGGCGCCGACTACGGCGACATCGAGTGGGTGGCCACCGGAGAGCGACTCGACGCCACCACCTTCTACCAGCGGCGGGAAGAGGGCGGGATGATCATCGCCCACATCATTCCCGAGGAGGCGATGCTCCATGCCGTGGCGCGTCCCGGCGTGATGATCGCCAGCGACGGGGTCGGCTTCGTCGACGGACGGGCCCACCCTCGTGGCGCCGGGTCGTTCGCCCGCGTCCTTGGGCGCTACGTCCGCGACGAGGGCAGGCTCTCGCTCATGGAAGCCATCGGGAAGATGACGCTGCTGCCGGCCCGACGCTTGGAGGCGATCGTCCCGTCGATGCGCGTGAAGGGGCGGGTCGCAGTCGGTGCCGACGCCGACCTCACCGTGTTCGATCCCGCGGCGGTCCTCGATCGCGCCACCTTCGAAGAGCCGGCTCAGCCCTCGGCGGGGATTCCCTGGGTCATGGTGAACGGAGTGTTCGTCGTGCGCGATGGAGCGTTGGTCGACGGGGCCCTGCCCGGCCGAGCCATCCGGAGACGGCCGATTTCCTGAGGCCTACTCACTGCGCAGGCTTCGCGCTGGGTCGATCCGGGCCGCGCGGAGGGCCGGCACGAGCCCGGCCGCGGTGGCGACCAACAAGCTGACAACCGTGACGCCGGCCAGCGTCCCCGGGTCTAGAAGCTCGACACCGTAGAGGAGGGACTCGATGAGGCCTCCCGTCCATGCCGACACCAACGCTCCGGCCAACACACCAACCACTGCGACCTGCAGGGTCCCGTGGAGCACGAGGAGCACGATGTCGCCGGCTCGCGCACCCAGGGCCTTCCGGACGCCCATTTCGGCCACCCGTTCCTGAACCGAAACAGCGAAGACGCCGTACACGCCCACAAGGGCCAGGATGATCGTGGCCAGCGCGAACGATGCGAGAACCGAGGCGGCGAACCGTCGACCCATGGTTGGTGCTCGCAGGGCATCGGAGAGGCCCTGTGCGCCGAGTACCTGCAGGCTGGGGTCGAACTCAGCCAATCCTGTTCGAACCAGCGCGGCAATGGGTGGCGCCGTGCCGGCTTCGGCGCGGACCAGCAGGGCAGAGGGTGGCGCGCCGGCGAGCTTTCGCACAGGGAAGTACGCTCTCGGGTGGGGCTCCAGGTACTCCCGATACCGGGTCGCGGACGCGATCCCCACCACCGTATGCCAGCCCTCAGCCGGCCCGAAGCCGCTCACTCTCCTGCCGAGGGCATTCTCTCCTGGCCAGAGGGCCCGGGCGAGGACCTCGTCGACGACGACCACGGGATCAGCATCTCGGCGGTTGTCGGTCGCGGTCAGGTCTCGGCCGGCCAGCAAGGGGATACCCAGCGCCTGGAAGTGCCCCGGCAGCACGGCATCGATGGCCACATAGGGGTTCGCGTCCACTGCGCCCGGTTCCTGGTCCTCTGCCGTGAGCACGACTTCCAACCTCTGCTGCAGAGGTGGGCCCAGGGACGGCCGCGCGTAGGCGATCTCGGGATGGGCTTCGAGGGTGGCCACGACGGCCTCGAGCGTTTCGAAGTAGTGTTCGGGGACTTCGAACCAACCGTACGGCACCCGGAGGCTCACGGCCGTGATGTCGTCGGCTGCCATGCCGACGTTCAAGCGGTCCATGGCCGATACCGTCCGGAGGAGAAGACCAGCGCACATGGTGCTCACCACGGTCAACCCGATCTGCAAGGCGGCCACCCCGCGACGGAGCGAGGACGTCGGCGCGGAGCCCTGACGGCTGATCGCCTGAAGTCCCGTCGGCTGGCGTGTCCAGACGGTCAGACTTGCGAGAGCCGCGGTCAAAGGGACGGCCACCAACCCCAGGGCGATGGCGAAGCCCAACGCGCGTCCGTCGAGGGCGAGCAGATCCAGCCGGGGCAATTCCGATGGCACCCGGGGTGCGAGGTGGCGGAGGGTGAGCCAGGCGACCATGAGCCCCCCTACCGTGCCGACGCCACACACGAGTGCGCTGTCGGCGAGGAAACGCCCGAACAGGCGGGTGCAGCCAGCCCCGAGGGCTCGCCGAATGGCCTGCTCCTGCACAGCCCCTCGTCCTCCGACCATGAGGAGGAACGTCGCATTGGCGGTAGCCGCGAGCAGGAGCAGCCCCGCGGCCCACAACGAAGCGCGGGCCACTGGCCGCACCGGCCCGCGAACGAGTTCGTCCAACGGTCGGACGACCACAGGCCACTCCTCGGGGGTCCCCTCGAGACTTGCCGCGGCCAGGGCGCCGCGGATGTCGTCCGCGACATCGGACGCCGTGACCCCCGTGCCCATCCGGCCCACCAGGTGAAGCTCGACGAAGCCCGGGTCGCCTCCGAAGTCATGACGAAGCGGAGTCCAGACGTCCGTCCCGAGCGGGAAATCGAACCCACGCGGGGCGACCCCCACGATGGTCACAGGCTCGCCGTCGATGAGAACCGTTCGGCCCGGTAGATCCGGATCTCCTCCGTACCGACTACTCCATGCCGCGTAGCTCAACACTGCGACGGGCGCTGCACCGGGTACATCGTCGGCCGCGGTGGTGAGACGGCCCAGCTCCGGTGACACGCCCAGCACGCCGAAGAAGTCACCAGCCGTCTGGGCCCGGTGAAGTGGAGACAGGTCTTCGCTCTCACCCACCGGCACCGGCACTGCCCCCCACGCCGAGATTCCGGCCGTACCGACGAGGCTTGCCGCTCCTCGTGAAGCGGCGTCGAAGGTCGACGCCCGGAATGGGACGGCGAGGGAGCCGCGCTCGGGGATCTGCTGCCAGACGACGACCAGTCGGTCCTCGTCCTCCAGCGGAAGCTCTTGGAGGATCACGGAATCGAAGGCCGAGAAGGCGGCGGTCACCGCTCCGATGCCCACGGCGAGGGTCAGCCCGAGGGCGCCGCCCCGAACCGGATGCCGGCGAAGCCGCCGGATGGCGTATCGAAACTCCCTCATGCCTGGATGCGACCTCCCGTCAGCGCATGCCCTCGTCGTCTTGCCCATCCAACCCGCCGGTCACTCGAACGGTGTCCGGGCGAGCGGTGGTGTCGGCCGGAAGTGAATCCGGAACGGTGTCGATGACGTTCCCCGCGCCCGGCACCGTATCTCGGGGCACGGCGTCCGGACCCGGGACCGTATCGGCGCCCATCGAGTCCCCGAGGGGTACCGCGTCCGACGCCGAACTGTCGAAAGGCGACGGGACCCCGAGTGGCTCACCCGATGGCGTGAAGTCCACGTCGAAGTCGGGCGGTGGCAGCGGGCTCGGGATGGCGGGGACCCGCCGCGACGGATCGATACGATCGAGGATGAGGTCGCGTCGCCAGACCATGCGGCCGGGGCGGGTGTGGAGGTTCGAGGTGAGGGGGTGGGGGAGGGTCGCGGCAAGCGTGGCCGCCTGGGACAACCCGAGGTTCGCGGCGGAGCGGCCGAAGTAGACTTGTGCCGCGGCCTCCGCGCCGAACACGCCGGGGCCCCACTCGGCGATGTTGAGGTACAGCTCGAGGATCCGGTCCTTATCCAGTTGGCGCTCCAGCCGCTTCGCCACCACCGCCTCCATGGCCTTCCTCACGAGGCTGCGGTCGGTGCCGAAGTAGAGGTTCTTGGCGAGCTGCTGTGTCAGCGTGCTTCGTCCGCGAAGTTCGCTCCGGTTGGCCCAGACGTAGCGGAACGCATCCACCAGAGCCCCTACGTCGGAGGGACTGAACCAGCTGAAGTCGTCGTCGCCCGTCCACTCGACTTCGTCGGCCAACGACACCCAGTCGATTCCTTCGTGCTCCCGGAATCGGTAGTCCTCGGCCACGATCACCGCTCTCTGCAGGTTGGGCGAAATCTCGTCCAGTGGGACCCACTCGCGGCGGATCTCGAGCGTGCGGTCCGACTCACGGGCCTCGTCGATCCGCTGCTTCATGAGGGCGCTCAGTCCGGGGTCTCCGCTCCCCAGACCCATGGGGTAGGGGATGATCACGAACCAGAAGAGCACGGCCATGCCCACCCCGGCCGCTACCAGGAGTGGTTTTCGTCGGCGGCGGAGGCGGGTCAGAAGCTCGCTCATGACTCGCATGACGTCGTCGGCGTCGCGGGCGTCGATGGAGGGTGGATCGGTCGCACGGTTGGTCGGGAGCGGTGTCGGTGGCGCTCAGAATACACTGCAACCGCCGTACCGCGCTCGCCTCTTTCGCCGTGTGGCAGGGTGGCACGGGCGAGCCGCGACTCCCCCAACCATTTCGTAGGACGACCCGTCTATAGGGTTGCTCCTCCCTGTTACCGAGAGTATGGTGCATCCACTTCTCCCGGTAACCGGGAGGTAGGGATGTCGACTCCAACAGGGAGGATGGGATGCCGGATCCCGATACCGAGATGATTCGAGGGACCCTCGACATGCTGATTCTCAAGGTTGTCTCGCTGGAGCCCATGCATGGCTGGGGGATCTGCGAGCGGATCCAGCAGATCTCGGCCGATACGCTCCAGGTGAACCAAGGGTCGTTGTACGCCTCCCTCCATCGCATGACGCGCGAAGGGTGGATCGACTCGGAGTGGCAGGTCACGGAGAACAACCGCCGCGCCAAGTACTACCGCTTGACCCGGGCCGGTGAGCGGCGGCTGGGATTGGAACACGAGCACTGGACCCGACTGTCCGGTGCCGTGGACACGATCATGGGGCTCACCTAGCCCACGAGTCGGGGAACCGTACGTACAACGGAGGAGGATCGATGATGAGGTGGCTGAGGGATCTGGGGTTCCGGGCGAGAGCCATTCTGTTCCGCTCGCAGATGGAGGCGGAGCTACGGGAGGAGCTGGCCGACCATCTGCGTCGGGAGGCTGAGCGCAACGAGGCCGCGGGCATGACTCCCGCCGAGGCCCGTCGGGCCGCGGCCGTGCGCTTCGGAGGCGAGGAGCGCTTCCGGGAGCAGGCCAGGGAGTCGTGGGGCGTCACCGCGTTCACCGATCTCGCGGGCGACGTCCGATTCGCCCGGCGCCAGCTTCTCAAGAACCCCGCCTTCAGCGTCCTGGCGGTCTTGACGTTGGCTCTGGGAATCGGTGGCACGGTGGCGTTGTCGTCCGTGGTCTACGGACTCCTGCTTCGCCCCCTGCCCGTGCCCGACTCGGACCGCGTGGTGACGTGGTGGAGCGACTACAACTGGCGGGGATCGGAGTTCGATCACGTGCGTGACGTCGCCCAGGCGTACGAGTCGCTGGCGGCGTTCTCCAACGAGGGGTACACGCTCCGCTCCGAGTCGGGGACCTCCTTGGTCGTGGGAACCGTGGCCTCGGCGGAGCTCTTCGATGTCCTCGACGTGCCGCCGCTGTTGGGTCGGACCTTCCAGGCCGGCGACGACCGGCCCGGTGCCGAGCCCATCGTCGTTCTCTCCCACGCCCTCTGGAGCCAGGAGTTCGGGGCCGATCCCGAGATCGTGGGACGGCGGATCGAGCTCGGCGGCGCTTCACGGACGGTGGTGGGTGTGATGCCCGAGGGCTTCTATTTCCCCTCGCCGGACTTGAGCCTGTTCGTGCCGCTGAACCTGGATCCGGCGACCCGCTCCTACGCCAGCAACGGATGGCTCGTGATGGTGGGCCGACTCCGTGCCGACGTGACCGAGGCGCAGATCCAGACCGATCTCCAGCGCGTCACCCAGGCCCTCGGCGAGCGATTCGAGTACCCGGCGGCCTGGGACAAGACCAGGAACCCGTACGTGGTGCCCATACGCGAGTACCTCTTCGGGGAAGTCCGACCGGCGCTCCTCGTGCTCCTGGGAGCGGTCGGTCTGCTCCTCCTCATGGCCTGCGTGAACGTCGCCGCGCTCCTCCTCACCAAGACCGTGGATCGCACGCGAGAGGTGGCGGTCCGTGCCGCCCTGGGGGCAGGGCGCGCGCGTCTTGCCCGCCAGGTCCTCACCGAGTCCGTGGTGCTGGGCCTGGTCTCCGGCGCGGTGGGCGTGGGGCTGGCCATCGCCATGTTCGACCTCCTGGTGGCGAGCCTTCCGCTCCAGGAGTCCTTCCGGGAGACGCTCAGCCTGGACTGGACGACGCTGGTGAGTGCGTTGGCGCTGGCGGTCTTCGCCGGGTGTCTCGTGGCCATCGCGCCCATGCGCAGCTTGCTGCGCGGTGACCTTTCGGGTGTGTCCGTCTCCGATCGGACCGGCGGGGGCGGCCTGCGCGAGGGACGCATCCAGAACGTGCTGGTGGTGGCGGAGGTGCTCCTTGCTGTGGTCCTGGTGACCGGCGCGTCCCTGCTCATCCGGACCGTCGGGCAGCTCCAGGCCATCGACGTCGGCTTCGAGACGGACGGCCTGCTGACCATGGGTGTGCTTCTCCCCGAAGAGCAGAGCACCGAAGCCGAGCGGGCGGCGTTCCACGACCTGCTAATGGAGCGCGCGCCCTCCATCCCGGGCATCGAGCGGGTCACCCTCGTGAACCGGCTTCCTCTCCGAGACGGAGGCTGGCAGGGGCCCGTGGGCATCTCGGACCAGCCTGAACTCCAGGGCACCGACCGTCCCAATGCGCTGTACCGGCCCATGGCGGCGGGGGGCTTCGAGACCCTCGGCGCCGAGATCATCGAGGGGCGGACCATTCAGGCCACGGACGGGCCAGACGCGCCGGTGGTCGCCGTCGTGAACGAGACCTTCGCACGCAGCGTGTGGGGCGACGAGTCGGCCCTGGGTCGTCGCTTCACAAGCGGTTTCTTCGAGGGCGAGGCCGAGGTGGTGGGTGTCGTGCGCAACATGGCCGTGACCGACCTCGTGGGAGAACCGCCGAGGGCGGCCTACTACTCGTGGGACCAGACCCAACGTGGACAGGCCGGCGCCATCATCGTTGCGCGCGTGGCCAGCGGAGACCCATCGGCAGTTGCGCCGGCGCTCCGGTCGCTGGTGGGGGAGATCGACTCCCGGGCGGCCGTGGGCCGGATCGAGACCATGGATGATGCCCTCGAGGGCAAGATGGCCGAGGCGCTGCGGTTACGGTTCTTCCTTGGACTGTTCAGCCTCCTCGGGATCGTCCTGGGCAGCGTCGGCGTCTACGGCGTCGTGTCGTACTCGGTGCAACGCCGTCGCACGGAGTTCGGCATCCGGATGGCTCTCGGGGCCGACCCCCATCGCCTCCTCGGCAAGGTGCTCTGGCGCGGTCTGGTGCCCGTGGTGGGCGGGATCGTTGCCGGGACCGTTGTGGCGCTTTTTGCGTCCCGACTTCTCGCGGGCTTCCTCTTCGAGGTGAGCCCCGTGGATCCGGTAAGCATGCTGTCCGCCGGAGGCGTCCTCTTGCTGGTGGGGGCCGCCGCGTCGCTCCTTCCTGCGCTGCGCGCCGGCAGCACCCGACCCGCGACGGCTCTGCGCGCGGAGTAGGCTTCCCGTCCCCGGGGAGGTGCGCTTGCAATCTCCCCGGGGACGCTGGACTCCGACGTGTACCGGGGGATGATCGCCGCCCTCGGCCCCCGGCGGGCGGGCATCCGGGTCCCGACTCCGCGGCCCGACGGTAACGTGATACGAAGATCCTCGTAGACAAACGGCGAGGGATGTGCTAGGATGTACGAAGTTCTTCGTAATCACGTGAGTCGGAGTGGCACGAATGACGGACGGAAGCACCTTCACCGAGCGCGAGCTGGACATCATGAGCGTGCTCTGGTCGGCCGGATCGGGCACCGTCTCTGAGGTTCGCGAGGCCCTGGATCAGACCCTGGGCTATACCAGCGTCCTGAAGATGCTCCAGATCCTCGAAGAGAAGGGGATGGTCTCCCACGAGCAGGAGGGGCGGGCGTACCGGTACTTCCCTCTGGTGGAGCAGGGGGAAGCGGGAGGCCACGCACTCGGCCGAATCGTCGACAAGATCTTCCAGGGCTCGGCCGAACTGGCTCTCGCGCGTCTCGTGTCGGGCCGGACCCTCGAGCCCGCGGAGGTGGAGCGCATGAAGGCACTCCTCGACGAGGCCGTCGATGACGAGACGGAGGACGCGGGAGGCCACGAGGCAGGCGGGCGCGGACCGAAGGGAGGTGGATGATGACGATGATGACCTGGATGGTGTGGTCGGCCCTCGTGGCCGTTCTCTTCACCGCGTCCGCCTGGTTGGC
>CALJKZ010000377.1 GCA_937983085.1 uncultured Gemmatimonadales bacterium | reverse complement strand
AGGAAGGTCGCTCCATCCGGGACATCGCCGGGGAGTTGGGAGCGTGTCTTCGTGAGGATCGACTCTTCGCGAAGTGATGGCCTGAATGCCTCAGAAGGGACGAGGGGCCACGAGCCATGTTGGTTCGCGATGATCCTCCAGGTGCAGCCTTGAGTCTCCCGATTCGGGTTGTCCTCTCCTGTGAACATGCGGGGAACGACGTGCCTCGGGCGTACGCCCACTACTTTGCGTCGTCTCAGGCGCAGGCGGCCCTCGATAGCCACCGAGGTTGGGATCCCGGATCACTCGGCATCGGCGAAGCCATGTCCGAGGTCCTGGGCGTACCGCTGATCGTCCAGCCGGTGTCACGTCTCCTGGTGGAGTGCAATCGCTCGTTGGATCATCGGCGCCTCTTCTCGGAGTTCTCAAGGGGGATGTCCGCTCAGGAGCGTGCCGCGGTATTGGATCTTTACTGGCGGACCCACCGGGAGCGGATCGTGGGGCAGGTCATGGGCGGGGGATCGTTGGTGGTTCACGTTGGCGTCCACACGTTCACGCCGATCTGGCACGGACGTGAGCGGGCCACCGATATCGGACTCCTCTACGATCCGGCTCGTCGTGGCGAAGCGAAGCTCGTACGGGCGTGGAGGAGGGAGATGGTCGCCGCCGCTCCGCCGGCGCTGCGCGACGTGGCACCGCCCGACGTGCCGGCGTCGCGCGCGCGGATGGCCATTCACCTGAACCGGCCGTACCGAGGTTGGACCGACGGTCTGACAACCAGTCTTCGGAAGGACCTCCCGGAAGGGCGGTACGTTGGCGTCGAGTTGGAGGTCTCCCAGCGACTTGCCACGACTTCGGCCACCGAGATCGGTCAGTGGATCGGCAGCGGGCTCAGGGCGGCGCTGGTCCAGTCACGGTAGTGTCTGAGACGTTGGCAGCCGTTTCCGGCATCCCGTGGCCTGTCGAGGCCGCAGATTGGGACGCCCTCGAGAACTCCGCCGCCTAGGCTAGGGGCGGGCCGCTCTGCTCCCCGTCCACCCTCGAGGCCCTCGGTCGCCCTGGGTTCGGCGGGTTCGCCCACCTCCCCCTCGGTGGCTTCGCCCGCTTTCCCGCCGCCCGCCCGACGGATACGATCGGCTGACGATCCGTACGCATGCTTCTTCGGGGGAGAATTCGAATGTCGGCCATCAGTCGGAAGGATTTCCTAGGCCTGGGCACGTTGGCTGCGACTGGATTCGCGGCAGGTTGTGCTCCCTCCCCGGGCTCCAGCGGGCAGCGTCCGGACTTCATCGTGGTCAATGGCAACGTCTTGACCCAGGACGACGCCAATCCGCGGGCCCAGGCTTTCGCGGTGCGGGGCGACCGGTTCATTGCGGTGGGGTCTGACGCCGATGTGCGTAACCTCGCGGGCCCGGACACCGGGGTCCTGGATGCGGCCGGGGCGACGGTCGTGCCAGGCTTTATCGATGCGCATTCCCATCCGTCGGGCGCGGGGTTGAACGCGCTGCGCAACGTGAACACGAATCTGGGAAGCATCGCCGGGATCCAGGGAGCGCTCCGGGCACGCGCGCAGGAGACGCCCCCGGGCGAGTGGATCGTGGGCTACATGTACGACGACACCAAGCAGGAAGAAGGTCGCCCGCTGAATCGGGTCGATCTCGACGAGGTGAGCACGGACCACCCCATCGTGGTGGGTCACCGGGGAGGCCACACCGGCGTGTACAACTCGAAGGCCTTCGAGCTGGCGGGTGTGACGGTGAACACGCCCGACCCCTTCGGCGGGCACTTCTATCGCGAAGACGGCGAGCTTACGGGCAAGGTGGCGGAGCGGGCCCGGGCTGTGTTCGACGTGCCCAGCGGCTCCACCCGCGAAGAGCGTGCCCGGGGGGTGGCGGTGATCTGCGGGGAGATGAACGCGGCGGGGCTTACTTCGGTCCATCAGGCGGGCACGGGCTCCGAAGCCTTCACGGCCTACCAGGACGCCCGCGAGACAGGGGAGCTGACACTGCGGATGAACCTCTTCGCCAGTGGTGGCGCGTACAGATCGCTCCTTCAGGCAGGCGTGAGGACGGGACTCGGCGACGAGTGGATCCGCATGGGTCCGGTGAAGTTCGCGGCGGACGGCTCGGCGTCGGAGCGCACGATGGCCATGAGCACCCCCTACGCCGGCCGTCCCGACGACTACGGAATCCTCACCATGACCCAGGAGGAGATCCACGATGTGGTGGAGGAGGCCCATCGGGCTGGCTGGCAGATCGGCATCCACGCCAATGGCGAGGTCACCATCGACATGGTGCTGAACGCCTATGAGAGGATGGCTGCCGAGCATCCCAGGGACGACACCCGCCATCGCCTCGAACACTGCTCCCTGGTGAATCCTTCGCTACTCGAGCGGATCGCTGCGGGCGACTACGTCCCGGCTCCCTTCTACACGTACGCCCACTACCACGGTGAGAAGTGGATCGAGTACGGCGAGGAGAAGATGGAGTGGATGTTCGCCCACAAGTCTTTCCTCGACTACGGCATCATGGTGGCGCCGGCGTCCGACCACAGTCCGGGGCCGTACGAGCCCCTCATGGCGCTACAGTCCATGACCACCCGAAAGGACTTCGCCGGCAGGGTGTGGGGCCCGAGCCAACGCATCACCATGGATCAGGCCCTGAAAATCTGCACCATGCATGGCGCCTACGCGTCCCATGAAGAGGACGTGAAGGGATCCATCACGGCGGGAAAGCTCGCCGACTTCGTGTTCCTCGCCGAGAGTCCATTCGATGTCGAACCGGATGCCGTGAAGGAGATCCAGGTGGTGCGAACGGTGGTGGGAGGGCGAACGGTCCACGAGGCCTGAGACCGACCTTCCGCGTCGGCCGGCCACCACCTAGAGGAGCAAACCGTGGACGACCACTTCGTCGAGATCCAGACGGCCCTGGCGGGTCGGTACTCTCTGGAGCGGGAGTTGGGGCGCGGGGGGATGGGCATCGTGTATCTCGCCCACGAGGTCGCCCTCGACCGCCCGGTCGCGTTGAAGTTCCTGCCTCCGGCTCTTACCGCCGACGATGCGGTGCGGGAGCGGTTCCTCCGGGAGGCGCGGACTGCTGCCAGACTCTCCCACCCGCACATTGTCCCGATCTTCACCGTGGACGAGGTAGACGGCCTCGTCTTCTTCGCCATGGCCGCCATCCACGGCGTGACGCTCGACGAACGGGTTCGGAAGCAGGGCCCCCTGGGCAACTCCGAGGCGTCCCGCCTCCTCAAGGAGCTCTCCTGGGCCCTGGCGTATGCCCACTCCCAAGGCGTGGTCCATCGCGCCATCAAGCCCGATCACCTCCTCCTGGAAGAGGGGTCGGGCCGGGCGCTCCTCACCGATTTCGGGATCGCCGAGGTCGGTCGCGCGACGGCCCCCACCCCTGCCGCCGGCACGGATCGTGTCACCGACAGTGCCGCCCCTTCCGACGCCCTCGATCGGGTCACCGAGGTCGTGGGCACGGCCGAGTTCATGAGCCCCGAACAGGCGAAAGGGCTGCCGGTAGATGGGCGCAGCGATCTCTATTCCCTCGCCGCCGTCGGCTTCTTCGCCGTTTCAGGTCGGGCCCCCTTCGAGGGGGGACGCCCGGCGGAGATCCTGGGCCGTCACGTCGCCGAGCCCGCCCCTCCTCTGGCGACGGTCGTGCCCGGCGTTTCACCGGTCGTCGCGGGAGTCATCGATCGATGTCTCCGGAAGGACCCACAGCGTCGCTTCCTGGGTGGCGAGTCCATCGCCGACGCCCTCACCCAGGAAGCGGTATTCGAGCGACAGCTCCCGATCCCCCTCCGGGTCTTCATCAAGAATCTGCGTCGGCTCTTTCAGTCGGCGAGCTCTTTGAGCCTCGTTCTCGTCACCTTCGGGACTCCCCTGATCATCAGCCTCATCATCGCGACCGGTGTGCCCGGCGTCGTAGCGATCGCGCTGCTAGTCGGCGTCATCCTGGCGGCTGTGGGGGGATCCGTCGTGTGGCAGTCGAAGAAGCTCCTGGCGGCAGGCTTCACGGCCGACGACGCGCGGATAGCTCTCCTGGAGGACGTGAACCGTCGTAACGAGGAGCTTCGCTTCGAGGTCGGGCCACGGATGACCGACGTGGATGTGGTCCTCAACTGGCTCACCGGCGGCGGCTTCGCCCTCGCCCTCGCGTCCGTCGCGGCGCTTCTCACCCTGGGAGGCGAGGACCCCCTGCTCTGGTCCATCTTCGGCTGGACCTTGGTGGGTGGCGGGCTGTCGGGTCTCATCCGAGCCCACCGGGCTGCAAGGCGAGCCGATCTGGTGGGTGAACGCTGGCTGAAGATCCTGAGCGGGAGGATCGGCGATGCCGTGTTCGCCCTGGCGGGCATCGGTGTCGATCCGCCGACGGCCCGGCCCTCGGGTCTTCGGCGCTCGACGGAAGTGGCCCTCGGGATGGCGGCCTCCCGTCTCTACGACGAGTTGCCCAAGGAATCGAAGCGACAGCTCGCTGACCTTCCCGCCGCGGTCCGGCGCCTCGAGGCCAACGCCGGCACGCTGAGGGCCCAGGTGAAGGAGCTCAACGTCGTCCTGTCCGAGCTTGGCGATGAGCCGACCGGCGAGGGCGCCACCGAGAGAGAGCGGGTGCGGCGGGACGTGGAGGCGACGCGGGATGCCGCCGAAGTCCGCCTCAAGGAGGTCGTGGCGTCGCTGGAGACTATCCGGGTAGGCCTCCTCCGCATGCACGCCGGGGAGTCGGTGGTCCACAGTGTCACCATGGACCTGGAGGCGGCGCAGGGCCTGAAGGGCGACATGGAGGACCTCCTCGAAGGTCACCAGGAAGTCGAACGACTGTTGGCCAGACGACGGGCGACGGGAACGATCTCCTTCGAGCCCTGACGCTGTGGGGCGCACCGAGCCCCCTCCGGCCACCTTCTTGTGACACGGGGCTCCAGCGCCTACGCTGGCGACCTTAGTCCACCTCAATGGAGTCGAGTGCAATCGTGCCGCAGCTCGCCGACAAGTCCGCCCGCCCCGCTATAGCCCGGGTCCCGAGCCTCATCCTCTGGGCCGGCCTGACACTGCCTGTCGGCCTCGCGGCGCAGGAGTCCACCACCCTCGATGTCCCGGGCCTCGATCAGCCCGTCGAGATCCTCGTCGACGAGTGGGGCATCAGCCACATCTACGCCGAGACCGAGTACGACCTCTTCTTCGCCCAGG
>CALJKZ010000376.1 GCA_937983085.1 uncultured Gemmatimonadales bacterium | reverse complement strand
GATGGCCCGGCGCGGGATGGACCTCCTGCTCGTTGTCGGCTCGCGGAATTCGAGCGAACCCGCGCGGCCGCGAGGAGTCGCGCGGGCACGGCGTGCGGGTGGGCAGCAGAGTGAGGTCGCGGATGGAACGCCGGAAGTCGTCTGCCGGCACCTGGTAGTACGTGCCGCCCACGACACCCATTCTCGAAGGGGTGGCGGCGTCGACGACCTCGGCAATGACGCCATCGGGCGGTACCGCCCTCACGTACAACCGGAATTCGGGGTCGGCGTAGTCGGTCCGCACCGTGACCGTGCTCGTGCTGTCCTCGCAGATCTCGTTCGGATCCAGCCAGAAATCCGGGTCAGAGCAGCCTATCGCGCAGACGGCGACGAATAGTACGGCGGCGGTTCTCATATCCCCCAAACCGCGTGCGCGGCGGATGGGGACACGAGAAGTCGTTGGGAGTGCCGCGATCGTGGGCGTGCGCGCGCCGGACCAGTACCCCCAGAAGGTCTGGCACGAGCTGCCCCGCCGGAAGCGCCTGATCAACAGCGGCGGCACCAACGAGCTGCCGTCGGGGTACGGGGGGTCGGGGGGGCGACGTCCAAGCACATTCCTGTTGCCGAACGCCTGCATATGATGTATGATGTAATACATCATGCATCGAACGCAGCTTCTACTGGAGGAGTGGCAGTACGAGGCCCTGCGGGCGCGGGCGGAGCGTGAAAGCAAGAGCATCTCCGCCCTGTTGCGTGAGATCGTCTCGCAGCATCTCGGCCGCAGCGCCGGAAAGCTGCGGCTGATGGAGGGCGTCGCCGAAGGGCCGTCCGACCTCGCGGCCGACCACGACCGCTACCTCTACGGGGAAGAGGAGTAGTTGGAGCGGCTGTTCGTCGACACTAGCGCCTGGCTGGCGTACCTCAACCGGGCCGATCGCAGCCACGCGCCGGTGCGGGCCGTTCTGGGGCGCTACGAGGGGCGGGTCGTGACGACCAACTTTGTGTTCGATGAGACCGTCACGCTCGCTCGGGCGCGGCTCGGGCAGGCGGCCGCCCTCCTCGTCGGCGACCTCCTGCGCGACCCCGACGTCGCCGACCTCGTACGCGTCTCCGCGGCCGACGAGGGCCGCGCGTGGAAGCTGTTCCAGGCGCGGGAGGACAAGCGGTACAGCTTCACCGACTGCACCTCCTTCGTCGTCATGCGCCGCCTCGGGCTCGAGACCGCCGTCACCCTCGACGCCGATTTCGCGCGTGAGGGGTTCGCCGTGCGTCCGAGTCCATCGTGAATCTCCAGGCGAACGCGAGCCGGCCGGCGTGCGGGGGATGAGGCAACCTATGCCGGGAAGCTCGGGCCGCACCTGTCGATCACCGGATGGAACGCGGGGTCCACACATCCGGTAGATACCGACGACCCTGCTGTTGGCAGCAGCCGTAGGGCGGTAGGGCCGCGCAAGACAGCACGCAGCCCAAACGCAACGCGGCCGCCGACAAGAACGCCGGCGGCCGCGAAGATGAGCGTGGTCGGGGTGACTGGATTCGAACCAGCGACCTCTTGACCCCCAGCCGCCCTGGGCGGCCAGCGTTGCCCGGACCTAATGTCTTGACCGACCCCAGTTTACGCCGACCACCGACAACGACAACCCTTCGCGCGGAATCGCCGTAAGTCGTTTGTTTTCGCGGTGCGATATAGCCAAAACGGTAACTACCGGCTTTGACACCTGGGGGCGCTATCCTTGCTGCTTCACCGTAAGAACCGGGCACAACACAACCATGGCCACGTTCTCAGAGCGCATGGGGTACAAGTCCCCGCGATCACAGATCCAACACGAGACCCTTGACCAGCCGACGAAGAACCGTCTCTGGAACATCATCTCAGGAGCGTTCTTCGGGCTGATTACGACTCCGAATCCCCGCTTCCAGATCCTCAAGGAGTGTGGACTTGCCTACCTGCTCTTCAAGGACCTGTGGGATGAGTTCTTCAAGTACCCCCTTGATTCACTGCCCTATGACTCTCCCAGGGCTCTCGCGCGCCTCCGCGAATGGTACTTCGAAGCCAGCTGGAACGACGTGCTGGACATCATCGAGTTCATGGCCAACCACTACGACCCGCCTGGTCGCTCATCTGATCAGCGCCGATCCACGGAGTTCATTGCGGCCTGTAATCGCGTCTTGGAGGAAGAGGTCACAGCGTATCGCTTCGTCGGTCGGATCATCGTCGATATCCACACACAACAGGATCTGGAGGAGATCACTGAGGCGCTCGCCCTGCCAGACAAGTTTGCACCCGTGAGGACGCACCTGAACACAGCCTTGCAGCTGTACGCCGACCGCAAGAACCCCGACTACCGCAACTCGATAAAGGAGTCCATCAGTGCAGTCGAGTCCCTCTGCAAGATCCTGGTTCAAAGCCCGACCGCGACGCTAGGCCAGGCGCTCAAGGCGCTGGAGCAGAGGCTAGACCTTCATGGAGCGCTGAAGGCTTCATTCGGGCAGCTCTATGGCTGGACCTCCGATGCCAGCGGCATACGTCACGCGATGATGGAACTGCCCAACGTTAACGCGGAAGACGCGCGATTCATGCTCATCGCATGCGCCGCGTTCGTAAACTACGTCGTTGTGAAGGCCTCGAAACTGGGCCTGATCACCTGATTAGGTGCGCCCACTTCTCCACGGACTTCGGCCAGACTAGCTGAGGGATTGAAGCGAGGCCCGGAATGTCCTGAAGGACTCTTGCGACTCAGCTAGGCGCTCGATGTGCTCGGGCGCGACCAAGGGGAACAGCTTCTCGCACACAACCGTTACATCCTCCCGCCGAGGCGTGGCACTTCCCCACAGTAGCTCCTTGCCGCGCCGCCGGGGAAGCCGCTCAACATCTCGCGGCCTTTTGATTCCGATGAGGTCTCCCCATTCAAGGAGCCACGCCTCAATAGCTTCGACTGGCACGCCGATGCATACTTTCGGTCGCGGCTCTGGTACGACCGGAACTAGTTCAGCGATCGCGCAATACCGGCAATCGCCGGGGGGTTTGCCGACGTGGCTGGCGTGAGGCGTTGATCTGTCCGCGTCGGCATCGATAACGGCGCCGGACGCGCGCCATTGGTAGGCCTGCCACACGCAGCCCACCACGCTGGCGAAAACATCACCCAGTCCTCCAAAACGCCGCTGCCGGCGAATGCACTCCACGTCCTCCTGCACGATCCTCTGAACCAAGAATCGAAGAATCTGGAAGTCCGTCTCTCCCTCGACGAGGAACACTAGCCGGATCATTCAGGCACGCCACCCAAGACTCCCGAGTACCAGAGATCCCCCAAGCTTCTAAGCTCTGTCTGCGTTGACTGGGCTAGTTCGCTGAACCTATTGTGCAAAGGCACACAGCGTGTCCCATGCTCTGAGCTACGTTCAACGACGACAACGTCGTCCATGCTGTCCTTGAAGTAGTCCAAGACTATCGGCGAGTGAGTGCTGCACAGGATTTGCGGTCCGTCAGGGCGCTCTGCCAAGCCCCTAACTATGTCAATGATGTCTTTGATCCGACGAGGATGGAGTCCATGCTCGACATCCTCAAGGCCCATGACCGCCGGTGCTTGCGGGCCGTGCGCAATCAGGAGGAAGTACAGCAACAACTGCGTTCCCTCTGACGCATGGTTCAGCGGGAACGACGATCCGTCCCTCTCGTAGATTCTTATCTCCTTCGTTCCTTCCGACGCCGTAGCCTGTGGCGTCACGCGGCTGACTTCAGGAGCGTACGTCCGCAGATCCCGCTGAATCGCATCATAACGATCTGGACTACTATCCCGTAGGTAGTCGAGCAGGGCTGCCGAGTGCGATCCATCGGGGCCGAGCTGAGGCACTTTGAGTACAGGCCAGGGGCGAGCTATCTGTGCGGGGACAGGTCGCCAGACCCTGTAGTTCGCGAGCACGCTGATCAACTCACGTGCTAGGTCGCGTTCCGTTGCCGTGGACTCACCTATCTCACCACCCAGCGACGCGAACCAGCGCAGGTACGACACCTGCGGCTTCACGGGATGCTTTGCCAGCTTGTCGCTTGTCATGAGCTCCAGTTCGCGCTCTGAGCGAATCATTGCGAAATGGCCGACGTGCAGAGTCTCCTCGAGGATTCCGTGCTCATTCCACGCGATGTCGTAGCTCCCGGGAACATCATTGCGAGTGAACCGGATGCCAAGGCGGCAGGGCTGCTCTTTGATTCGGACCTCCTCTCTGCGCGCGAAGACCGAGGTCGGAGAGTGAATCAGTTGGTTCGCTAGACTCGGCAGCTCGAGAATGTTGGTCTTGCCCGCGTTGTTGGGTCCGATCAGCAGCGAGATCCGTGAAAGCTCAATGGTCATGTCCACGAAGCTCTTCCAGTTCGCCGCGGAAAGGTGCGTGAGTTCCACAGTGGTGCTCATGAAGAAGCGCACTAGCAGCCTGCTCTCTGGCCAAGAGATGCAGCGAAGGAGCCGCAGGCCCCTTGACGCGCGCGTGTTCTCTTCTCTCTCGAACCCCTCGTCCAGAAGACGATCCACGTCGCCGCCAGTCTCCGCGAGAATCGCGCGGAGGAATCGCACGAGAGCGTCTGCGATGGTCTTGTGATCTCGTTCAACAAGAGGCTCTGACCGGAGCGCAGTCTCCGACAGTGCCAGCGTAACGGTTACGGGCGGGTCCTTCAGCTTCGTCTCGGCTCCCAAGCCGAGCTCGCCGCTCTTCAGGAGGCCCGCTCCCTTCCGCAGAACTCGCACGAAGACCATTTGAAGGGACAGGATACACCCTCACCTACCTCTGCTGTTAGCGAACGGCGCTGGCTCGACGCGGCCCAGGGACCGCGGGGCGGCCCTCCGGGCCGCTGTCATGGCTCAGAGGGGGCGGCGGTTCCTTCCTGGCTCGCTCGAGCACCGTCGGCCGCGGGAGTCGCGTGCGTCGTCCGTAGTACGCGCTTGGCACCGGAGGCTCAGAGCAGGGGGGCACCCCCTGCACCCCCGCGCGGTCCGGCCGCACCCCTGCGAACAGACTCCCCCCCTGACCCCCCCGGCCGCGCGTGTCCTATGCGGCGCACGTCCGGGTGCGGGTTGCGGCCAGACCGCCTCACCCGCAGCCCCCCATGTTCACGCATGGGGGGGACAGTTCTCAGATCCCCGCGTCCGGCATCCAGTCCGCCAACGCGTTCCCCGACAGCTGCGGTACGAGCGCCGTCAAGGCGTTCCCCGCCAACCACTCATCCACGAGCTTGGTCACGTACCGCGGCATGGCAGGCGCCAGGCGCGGCCGTGCCTCGCCCTCGACGGCCTCGGGCCGCCAACGCTCCTTCTCGAAGCGGCGCACCAACGATGCACCGCCGCGCGCGCTCTGGCTGCCCTCCGGATGGCGCCGGGTCTCCTCGGGCAGATGCGCCTTCCGCAGCTGCGCTTCCACCCGCACGACGCTGCGGAGCTCCGGCGGCATCCGCGTGTACCGCTTCTCCTTCTTGACCTCGGCGCCCTTGTGGTAGATGCGGAGGCGGTCGAGACCCTCCGGGAACACCACGACGCCCAGCGCCCGCGGCCAGGTGTGGTACGTCTGGTACGCCTGCCCGCTCAGCGCAAGGAGGCGCATGGCGGCCCTCAGGACCTCGACGCAGTCCGGCACGACCACGTCGCGCGCCAGGTCGACGCGGCTCAACTGGTAGCCCGGCCGGAGCTTCGCGTCGACCAGCCCTTCCAGCTCCTCGAAGACCTCCCACGCGACATGGTCCGGCGGCATCGTTGGACTTCCGGTCATCGTGCACGACGAGGCCCGCACCGCCCGTCCGTGCGGGTAGTCCCAGATGACCACCTCGCAGTGCTTCCACCGCGCCGTCCTCGAGGCCCACGGCACCTTCTCGTTGTGCCACGTGCTCCCGAAGGGACGCTGGCCCGCGAACTCGATGGTGTCCGGTACGAGGCGGGGGGAGCGGTTAGAAGCCAT
>CALJKZ010000375.1 GCA_937983085.1 uncultured Gemmatimonadales bacterium | reverse complement strand
TGCCGGAAACAGAAGGTTGTGTGATCCAGCCTGGGACCGCCCTAGATTCGTGTAGGCCTACCCCTCCAATCGACTGCTGCATGCCTCTGCGCCCCCACCCGACCAAGTCAGCGACGTGCGTCCTCGCCATTCTTGCCCTCCTCGTCTCCTTCGAGGGCGTGTCCGCGCAGTCCTCCTCTTACGCGGCCGTCTCGGGAACGGTGAGGGACGGGTTGGGGGGTCCATTGGGACAGGCCATCGTGACCCTTACCTCCATGGGCGGCACGGTTGAGTCCGAGACGACGACCTCGGGGTCGGGTGCTTTCTCGCTCCGGCTCGTCCCGCCGGGCAGGTACGAACTCCGCGTCGAGGCGCTGGGGTACAGGCCGCTGGTGGCTCGGGTTTTGTCGCTCAGCGGTGGGGACCAGCGCAGTCTCGATCTGACGCTCGTAGTGGACCCGCCACCCGTCGAGATGGTGGACACTCTGGCGCTCCCCGCGGGAGCCGGGGGACAGAATCGCGCCGAGGGAGTCCGATTGGGTGAAGGCGGGCCGCTGCGGTCGCTTCCGTACCGGTGGCGCGACGTCGGTGCTCTGGTGGCGTTCTCGTCCTCCTTCGACGCGAGTCTCGGGTCCCAGGGTCTCCCGAGCGACCACACACTGGTCCTGGCCGACGGAGTTCCGGTCTATCGAGCTCCGCACCCGGTGTACCGCGAGGAACCGCTGCCGGCGCCGCTGTTTCCTCTGTCCACGCTCGGTTCTGTGAGTGTGGCGACCGATCCTGGCGGCGTCGAATGGTCGGGTGCTCCCGGCGGGATGGTCTCGCTCTCCTCGGCGACGTCCGCCGCCACGGATTTGTCGCTGGCAGGTGGGTACTCCGGCGGGCCTCTGTGGTCGTCTGCGGAGCTCGGAGTCAACGATGCATCTCCAACCTCCTACGACGGCTCCCTGCGGCTCAGCAGGACGCTCGAGGGAGGAACGACGCTTGCGGGGGTCGCGGACGTGCTGAGCCACCAGACCCCCATGAGGGGTCGCGTGCCCGAGTCGGTGGCGGCGGGGCTCACCACGCTCGACCCATCGCTCCTTTCGGAACTGACCGAGCCTGGCCTCGAGACCTATTCTCGGTACTCCGGGCTCTTCCGTGCCACGTTGCGCAGTGGGCCGACCAGTGGGGCGTTCGTCCGGGCTGGCGGCGGCTATTCGCGGAGGACCTTCGAGGGTGCCGGACCGGTTGATGTCCTAGATCCCCGGGCCCTGGACGAGGAATCCATCGACCTGTCCCTCGCGGGTGGCTACGTCTCCTCGCTGGGCCTCCGTACGACCATCGAGTTGATCGGCGGGTTTTCGGGGAGCTTTCGCGACTTCCACGAGCACCACCTCGATCTCCCTCCAGGGTACCTCACCGGGTCCGCCACGGCGCTTGCGAGCCCCGTTGCAAGCGCAGGGGAGTCGTCTCGGACCGACATCGTTCTGGCTCCCGTTCTGACGCTGGACCGAGACGGGGGCGCCTGGAAGGTGGGGGCCACGGTGCGTGTGTCGGATCACCTCGTGGGCAGGTCGTCCCCGTCGCCGGAGCTGGTGTATGGCGATCCGACGGCCCTCGATGCCGGAGAGGGACTCTTCCGTTCCGAGGTGGCTCCGTCGGTTTCGTTCAAGACGCAGGAGTACGGCCTTCTCGCTCAGTATGAAGGGGAGCTGGGCAGTGGGTTTCGGATTCGGGTCGGAGGTCGTTTCGATCTCGAAGTCATCAGCGCGGACGACCTGACCCTCAACACCGACTGGTTCTCCACGACTGGTCTCTCCAACGATTCCTATCCTTCCTCTCTGGCCCAAGCGGGGTTCGGCGGAAGATTGATATGGGAGCCGGCCGGATCCCCCGGGACTCAACTGTTTCTAGCCGGGTCGATGCGCCACGGCGATTTGGACCCACGGGCCATTGGAGAGGCGGTGTACCGATCGACCGAGGCCGTCTCCACGGTCGCGGTCGGCAGCGGGGCGGAGTGGCCTGCGGGCACCTCTCCCGCCGGCGCGAACGCTCTCCCGACGATCACTCTGCTCGGCCCGGATACGAGGGCGCCCCGTACCATCGGCATGAGGGTGGGGCTGTCCCAGCAACTGAGTCCCGCTACCACCGTGTTCGTCGAGGGCGCTACGCGTCGCACCGACTTCCTGTTGCGGAGGCGAAATCTGAACCTGCCCTTGGTCCCTCAGGCGATGGGTCCCGACGGGCGTGACGTCTTCGGGACGCTCCAGCAGACGGGATCGCTCGTGACGGCCACGGGTGACGATGCTCGCCGTTTCCCGGAGTTCGGACCGGTTTGGGCCAGAGATCCAGACGGGTGGTCGGAGTACCGTGGCGTGACGGTCGGGGTGGAGACATCGCTCACGACCGTCGATGTGCATGCTTCGTACACCTACTCGGAGACCACGGACAACTGGGTGGGCGCGGCGGCCGGACCCGACGGGTACGAGTTCGTTCATGGCGGCGGCGCTTCGGCGACGGCTGGAGAGTGGAGCGAAGGGACCTCGGACTTCGACGTTCCCCATAGACTCGTGGCGGGCGTGGTCGGTCGACTTGGACCCGTGGAGATCTCGGGGCTCTACCGGTATCGGTCGGGCCGACCGTTCACCCCGGGCTTTCGACTCGGTGTCGATGCCAACGGAGACGGTTCCATTCGCAACGACGTGCCGTTCGTGCCCGATGCCACCGATCTCGCTGCCATTTCTGGCGAGTGGCCGTGCTTGACCGACCAGTCGGGGAGTTTCGCGGCCCGCAACTCCTGTCGCGGCTCGGCGGAGCATTCAGTCAACGCTGGACTGCGGGCCCGTCTGGGTGAGGTCGGAGGCAGGGTGGTCCACCTCGATGTGGACGCGCTCAACCTTGTCGAGTTTTCGGGAGGCTTGGTGGACACGGCGCTGATGCTCGTTGATCCAACGGGGACCATCACCGTCTCACCGGACGGCTCAACGGTGACCTTGCCCTTGCTGGTGAACCCGCAGTTCGGTTCCGTCGTCTACCCCGCGAGTCGGGGTCGCATGATTCGCATTGGAGTGAGGGTAGGAGGATGAGCACCCACAGCGCCCGCTTCCGGGTCGGAGTCGCGACCTTGCTTGTGGCCTCTCTGTCTCCCCTGGCCTGCTCGGATGCGACCGACGTCGAGCTGCTCGAGATCGGGGGACAGGGCGCTCTAGCAGGGCTGGCGTTCATCGATCTCGATGGGTCGGGTGGGCAGACACCTGCGGACACGCCTATGGTGTCTGTCGAGGTCTTGCTCCTCACCTCCACAGGAGAGGTGGTCCGTGAAGAGATGACCGACTCGATCGGTACGTTCCTGTTCGACGACGTGCCGGTCGGATCCTACCGGTTGTCGGCCGCTACCTCCGTGCTGGGTGACTCCCTGTCCGTGTTGAGCGAGTCACAGGTCGCGTCGGTGGCCCTGGGTGACACCGCCCAACTCGATTTGGGTACGACGTTCGCCGTACTCAGCCTTCCGGAAGTCCTTGCCGCCCCCGTCGGTCGGAGGGTCATCACCAGTGGCATCGCTCTCAATGCGCGGGTGAACTTCGGTGATGGTCAGGTCCACTTCGCTGCCGACTCGACCTTCTTGAGAGGGCTGCAGGTGGAACGATCGTCCTTGGCGGCGGGAGACTCCGTTCGTCTCACCGGGCGAGTGGTGATGGACAATGGGCGGCCCGCACTCGAGGAGGTGACTCCCTTCGTACTGGTCACGTCCGCCGCGCTGGTGCTACCCCGGAGTGTCACCGTCGGCGAGGCACGGACCGCCGACGGCGGGCGCCTCGATGCCGCACTCGTACAGATACGCGATGCCGAGATCACGGACACGTCCTCGGTCGGCGACGATTTCAGGTTCTGGGCGACTTCCGGCCCCGATTCGGTGGAGGTGATCGTACGTGGATTTCTCGGGTTGAACACCGAGGCGTTTCGTCCTGACACCATCGTACGCTTGGATCGCCTCACAGGTCTGCTTTCGCCACGGGAGGACGGACTTGGCGGGGTCCGATGGCAGGTGCTGCCGCGCTCGGGTGGGGACGTCGTTTTCGAGACGAGATCTGCGGACGTGGGTGTGAGCCTCGCCCTCGATACGGCGGAGGCCGCACTCGGCGACACGGTGACCATGACCGTGGTGGCGAGCAACGCCGGTCCACTGTCGGCCACGGCCTGGGAAGTGCGGGACACGATACCGTCGGGTCTTTCCTTCGTGTCTTCGTCGACCACCGTTGGCAGCTACGACGATGCAACCGGGGTCTGGACGATCGGCGATCTGGCTCCCGGAGCGATGGATACGCTACGCGTCATGATGGAGGTCGTCGCTCCGGCCCCGACCACGCTCACGTTGATTGCAGAATCGTTGGGGCTGACGTTGGAGGTGGACCCCAACGGTGCCAATAATCAGGCGGCACGATCTCTGACGATATCGTAGGAGTATCCGCCAACGGCCCTTCGCTCAGGCGATGACCACCTCTTCCGGGGCCGAGAGAAAACTCCGGATGTCTGCAGTTCCGACGTCCGGCTCTCCCTGAGCGACATTGTCCAGTCGCCCCTCGACCATCCAGTCGTCCAATTCGCCCACCAGTTCGAAGAGCTGGTCGAACGACTCGATGACGAATAGGAGAGGCTGGTAGGAATCGACTTCGAAGGCCTGGTTCACAACCCATTCGAGTTGGAACGGGTACCGTTGGACCTCCGGCGAGCGGAGGGAATGCTCCAGTTCGCCGTACGAACTCAGCAGCCCGCTTCCGTATGCCTTGGTGCCATTCCCATCGTCCATGAGCCCGAACTCGATGGAAAACCAGAAGAAACGGGACAGGGCCTTTACGACGCTGGATAGCTGACGGACCCGATCGTCGAGGTCGGGCAGCTTCCGGGCACGGGCGGCGGCTCGACGCGCCAGAGTGCCGAACCGCACGAGTGTGTCGGCGAATGCCGGGTCCGTATGCATCGGGACGTGGCCTGCGATGTCGTGAAAGATGTCAGGCTCGGGAAGGTAGTCGAGGTTGTCCCCGGGTCGGACCGTGATGGTCGTCGGGAACTCGCGTCGCGCGAGACAGTCGAAGAATTGGAAGGCGGGGATGTAGCCGCTCACGGCCTTGGCCGAGAACCCCGTGAGAGGCCGGAGGAACTCGTTGACGTCCTCGAGTCTTGGTACCGCGCTCTGGTCGAAGTGAAGCCTCTCGATCCCAGCGAGAAAATGACGATTCGCGAACTCCGCCCAACGATCCTCCATGCGGGCGTAGAGGCGGGTCCAGGTCGTGTGGTTCTCCTCCGAGTAGACCTCGTACGGCTGTCGGATGTAGAACTCGTCACGCTCGTGGGCGCTTTCGATCTGCGGCGATCGGGTTGTGGTCAAGCCTGATCCTGGCTGACCAAAGTCGGTTTCCTGCCGTGTCGGTGAGGTCACTGGTGAGGGGTCCGGATCCTGGGGGGAGGTGGCGAAGAGACGTCGCGCGGGTTTGCGATCGCCTATTCGAAAGCTGTGTACCCGAGCCGTGACGATGCAAGGATTGGGCGTCGCCGTCGCTGCCCGCACGCGAGACCCATGAAAAACGAGGCCCGCCGCCATGGCGACGAGCCTCGCTCTCCTTCGCAGCTATGCATGCTGCGAGCGTACCGCTCCGAAACTGCTCTTACGGGGTGCTACCGATCCATCCTGCCGTGGAGACGGCGAAGTTCATGTAGTAGAAGTACTGGCTTCCGTTCGAGGCCGGAGAGGCGCCCTGTGTCGCGCCATTGTTCCCGATGCCCAGATACTGCATCGACCGGAGCCCGCTCCCCAGCGAGCGATTGTTGCAAAGGTAGGTATACCCCGCGTCATAGTACTCCTGCAGCGTCCACCGGGACCCGTGAGGAGCGACGCTGGCTACGCCGAAGTCCTGCTGGCCGAAGTTCGACGCGTCCAGGACGAGGTTTCCGTCGGCATCGTAGACCCGGGGCCAGAGGCGGAACTCGCAGTCTGCATTCTCGCTGACCCACGAACCGTGGGGGCCTCGGTGGGTTCCTCCCGTCGGGCCGGGGTCGTTCGAGTCGGCGAGGAACTCGACGTGGAACTCCAGGCGATACCAGGCTCCATCATCGAGCAACTGCGTCCGGTTCCTCGAAGCGTCGTACCCGCCCTCCCATCGACCGAAGGGATATTCGGCGGATTCCATCCGGGGCACCGGCGACCACTGATCGCCCATCCCGTTCGCCAGCGGGCTGTTCACCGCGAGGCTGCGATAGTCGCAGACGCTGACCGTCTCGTAGTGGGCAACCCCCCTGCTGTGCACTCCCGGGTCCACGCGGAGATAGTAGCGGACCCAATAGTCCTGGCCAGGAGGCAGCTCACCCGGTCCGTCCAGATGGACCTCGACGTTCCCGCAGGACCCGTCGTTGGAGTACTCCGTGCGTAGCACGTTCCCAGTGGTCGTGCTCGGCGGGGCATCACCGAAGGCCGACGGGAGCGCGCCGGGGGCGATTACCTCGAGCAGACCGTGATGGCTGCAGATGGTCGCGTCCCAGCCGTCGTTGTCCGCGTCGCGGAGTGCGGAGATCGAACCCCCCGTTCCCGTCGACCAGTCGCTCGAGAACACCCGGTCGGCACTCGTGGCATGGACGGTGACGTCGGCAGAAGCCGTGTGGCCTTCGAACTCGGCCGTGAGGCGCGAAGATCCCGCGGCCACGGCATGGACGCTACCCGTCAGGGAGACCGTCGCAGCCAACGCGTCGGAGGAAGACCAGACTGCGCCGACCGCGCCCAGATCGTCACCGGCTGCGTTCAGCCCGATGGCCTCGAGCGGCACGGTCTGCCCGATGCTCAGAGAAAGCGCGCGCACAGCGGTGGCGGCACCCACTCTTCGGATCTCGATCGACGCGACCACCGGGTCGGGGACGGGGTCGGGATCCGGGAGGGTGTCGTGCTCCGCCGTGACGCCGACGGAAGACTGCCCCGACAGGTTCCGGTACTGAGCCACGACGGTGGTCGTGCCTTCTGCCATGGCCGTCAGCTCTCCTGTGTCGGCCCCGATCGAAGCGATGGACGGGTCCCTCGACGACCAGGTCAGGTCGGGGTCGGGTACCGGGTTGCCAAAGCGGTCAGCGACGGTGGCGTCGAGCATCATCGTGTTCCCCTCGCTCATGGAGACCGAGTTGGGGGTGACATCGACCGTCCGCGGTGCCGAGTGTCGGGCATTCGCACGGAAGCTCGTCCGCTCGCGAACGTTGGCGGCCGCGGGTGCGCTGCCCGCCGGCCGCGCGGGCACCACGATGTGAGCGATCGCCGTTTGGGTCCCAGCGCGCTCCCCCAGGACCCAGGTCACCGAGGCCTCGCCTTCGGAGTCCGAGGTCGTGGACACACTGTCCGCGGACGAGCCTCCGGCCCCCTGCGCACTGCCGTGGGTGAAGATCCAATGAACCGGTGCTCCCGCCATGGGTGCGCCTGCCGCGTCGGTGATGCGCACCGTAAGCGGTTCCGGTGCCGCCTCCCCGACGACTGCATCCTGGTTGTCACCGCTGACCAGCGTGAGGTCGGCAGTGGCGAGTGCTTGCGCGTCGGGCTCGCCCTCGATGCCCGTGATCACGGTCGAGGAGCCACAAGCGGTGAGCCAAAGGGCGGCGACAAGAGCCCGTAGGCCCATCGTGCCGCGTGGAACTGAGGATCCCGCGCGATGGCGGGCCAGAATAGGGGACGCCTTCGACGCCCCCCCGAGCGTCGTACGTGTCATTCGTTCTTCTTCCAGGCCAAACCGACCTCCAAGGGAGGACGGCCCCGTTGGGACCCCTCGGTCCCGGGTGGTTTTCGAATCGAGTCGGGTCGCCAGTTCCGCCTGCCTGCGGCAGGTAGCGCTGGCGGCCCGGCTGGCCTGGTAACCCTTCGGGTTACGACAGCCCCGTGGCTCTGCGTCACCGCCTTTCGACGGCTTTGCTCTGAGCAGCGTGGTTTCTAGGAACGAACGTGTTGCGGCAGCCTGACTACTGTGAATGCCCTGGCCTGAAGCAACAAGCGTGCCTCAGCTGCCGGGCCTTGCTCAACTCGTTGCAGCACAGGGCGATATGGATGTCGGCAGAGGCGAAGCCATCCGCCGCGGGGCCTCGAGAAGCCACACACCACGTTCCCGGACCCGGAAGCGGTTGCCGCGTGGGAGGTCAGACGTGCCACGGTCGGACCGGAGCGCGGGCCGTGCAGAGAGGGCCCGGAGGGAGTGCCGACCTATTCGGTCGAGGCGTCGCCGCCGATCTGCTTCCTCAACTCCCTGTTCGGGTCAAACGAGGCTTCGACCGGTTTCCTCATCGCGTCCCGCGCAAATCGCCAACGTCTGAAGTCCCTCCAGAGTCGTGGCACGATGGGGGGCACGAGGTCTCGCCAACTGAACCGTTTGTCGTGGAAGGAGAAGTAGGGGTTGGGACGATAGAGGACGTCGGGGGAGAGCTTCCATCGGTCCCGATGGACGACATAGTGCTCGAAGAGATCGTCGGGATCGTCGAATCGAAAGACCTGAAAGGGCTGCAGCAGGTTTGCTGGGGCCGACTCGAGCTCCGACGAGAAGTGTCGGCCCCGAAACGACAGATCACTGCGTTCCATGGCGAACTTGAGCTTCTCTTTCGATAGGATCACGCACCCCGAGTGCGGCGATAGCGCTACGCGAAGCGAATGATCCCTCCAACGACGGGCCGTGTACGTCCAGGTCGGATTCGCGTACAGATCGGTGCAATACCAAAACCCCGAGTCGTCCTGCTCCAGACGGTTGGGGTGCAAGATCTCGAACACCCCCGACTCGTCATCGAACTCGACGCAGTTCTGCAAGGTTCGGGCGGGGAGAATGATGTCGTCTTCCGCAAACACGAAGTAGTCGAATTCGTCGACCCGAGAGGCCATGTACGAGATGGTCTCGTAGGGCAACAGCATCGGGGACGACATGTCGGTCATCTCGACGTCCAGCGGAACGAGCGACTTCCCGGGCACACCGGCCACCTCCACCGTGCTTCGGGGAATGGCCCGAGCAGCGGCGAGGCATTCCTCCACGGTCCGCCGTCGTAGCTCAGGCTGGGCTCGGGAAGACCCGCCCTCGAAGACCCCTGGTCCTTGGTCGAAGTAGTGCGCGACCACGCAGAAGACACTGGGTGGGGGGCCAGCCTCCACAAGCGGGCCTCGGTCTACTCCACCGCGATCTCTCGGCTCGGTGCCTTCATCTTGAACCTCTGGTGGCATGGAGGAGCGTCGTCGCGGTCATGCGAGGATGACGATGCTCGAGGAATCTCCGAATCGGTTGTCCGTGTCTCTCTCTAGAGGCTGTCTCTACCAAGCGCGGCGGCATAGGCCGTCTCGACGATCCGACCGTATCGCTCGGGTCCGTACTCCGTGCGCAGCTTTCGCTGCGCCCGATCCGCCATCTCTTTCGCCAGTTCCTCATTCGACAGGAGCGTACAGAGGCGGTTTGCGAGGGTTTCGGTCTCCTCGGGATGCACGACGAATCCGTCGACTCCATCCTCGATGAACTCCTTCGGACCGCCGAGCGAGGAAACGACGAGAGGCACGCCGTAGCTCATCGCCTCGAACACCACGCGGCCGGATGGTTCGGGAAGCACTGCCGTATGGGCCACCACGTCCGAGGCTTGGTACATGGATGCGACATCGGTCACGTAACCGGTGAAGATGACCTTGTCGGCCAGACCGTTGGACTCGACGAACCGTCGTACCTCCGTCGCGTACCCGTCACCCGCGTCCGACTCATCGCCCACGATGAGGATCGCGAGATTGTCGATGGTCTCGGCGACGATCTTCGCGGCGCGGAAAAACTCCAAATGCCCCTTCCACTGGATCACCCGACCGAAGACGGAGAGAACTCTGGATCCCGGCGGGACACCGTAGCGCGCCCAGATCTCGCTCCGTGCGACCGTCGGCTTCCCGGACGGAATCGCCGGAGGTGTGGCGACGTGGATGATGTCCGGGTCGACCCCATCGAGGACGGCCTCGTCCTTGACGTACTGGGAAACGGAAACACACGCGTTCAGGCGGGGAACGAGCAGCTTGCGATCCAAGCCGCTCATGCCCACGAAGTAGCCCCTCATGAAGACGACCGGAGCGCGTCCCAAGGCACGGGTTACGAGGGTGAGCCCCTCGTTGCCGAAGCCGTTGTTGAACTGGACGATGTCGACGCCGCGCGAAAGGATGAGGAATGAGATTCGGAGGGACCACGGAAGGTTGGCCACCGTTCGCAGCAGGGTCAGGAACAGATTGATTCCCACGTCCGCTTTCGGCAGTCGCATCCGTCCGGCGGCTTTCCGCAGAGTGGTCCTGATCCGCTCCAGCCGCTGATAGTCGAGAAAGGGTCGAACATGTACCACCTCGGTGGTCTCCTCTGCTTCCACCAGGTGGGGGATGATCAGATCCGGATCGGCCGCAATTGCCACAATCAGTCGGACGCGGCCCGGGTCGATGGACCGCGCCAGCTGGGCGGTCGACACGATGGATCCCCCGAAGGCCACGGCCTCCTCCACGATCAGGACCGTGGTGCGGTTGTCACGAGTCGTCATACGCGTGTTAGTGAGGCTGTCTCGAGAACGATAACGACTGACGGATCGTTTGGTGGAACCGGGACAGCGCCCTCCGCGCCGCAGCGCGGTCACGATCGTCGAGGATGGGCAGCAGCCAGCCTACGCCGAGGAAGGTGACGAGCAGGGCGCTCCGCATGGCGACCGATTGGACGATTCCGGCTTCCGGTAGCAGGGCTCCGACCACGGAGACGACGGTGGCCCAGACGACCAGGATGACCACGGGCCGCCACCTGTACTCCACTCGCCACAGCTTCTGCGCGAAGCGGTAGGTGAAGATGTAACGCGCCAGGAAGGCAGCGACGGTCGTGATGGCGGCGCCCCATTCGAAGTACAGGGGAACCAGGAGGATGTATCCAGTGACCGCGACCGCGGCAGCCAGGAAGTTTGCCAGCGTCACATACTCCGTCCTCTCGCTGACGAGGATGCCGATGTCCTGTACGCTGGCCCAACACTGAAGGACATAGGCAATCAGGATCAGAGGCACGACCTGGGCAGCCGGGAGAAAGTCGGGGGTCGCCATGATGCGGAGCAGGTCGAACACGAAGAGCGCGATGCAGACGGCGGCCGTGATGAGGACCACGTTCATGAGGATGAAACCGCGAGAGAGCACGTCGTCCTTGTCCGCCTGCTTGGCTGCTCGGAAACGACGGGGCCCCCAGATCTGATCCACGGGAGAGAACGCCAACACCACGAGGATGAACCCGAACTGGTACGCCAGGTTGTAGAGGCCGACCACGGTGGTGTTCGCGGCAGCCTGAAGGAAGAATCGGTCGGAGAAGGTGGTCGCGAAGGTCGCCAGGCTCGTTGCCATGAGGGGCGCCCCGTACCGGAGGAGGTGCCGGGCGGCAGCCGGCGACCACGCGAGACGAACCCGGCGAAGAAGCCAGATCGACATCGCAACACCGACCAGGGTGTTCGAGATCAGGGAACTCAAGAAGACGGCCATCACGCCGAGGCCCATGACGACGAGGAAGAACACGTTCAGCGCGGCGCCGAGAAGTGCCTTCGTCAACGTGGCCCCCACGAACAATTTGGACCGGTCCTCGACCCGTGCGAACGAGAGCGGAATGATCAACAGAGCTCCCATCGCCATGTTCGCCGTGGCCACGCGGATGAGGAGTGTGTTCGCGGGAGACTCGAAGATGAGGATGGCCAGCGGCCGCGCGGCGAGGAATGTGCCCACGCCTACGACGGCGTACATCCCCGACACGAGGAGGAAGCTGGTCGAGACGACGCGCCTTCGCTCACCATCCGTGTCGGCCTTGTGGTAGAAGCGGAACACGCCCGCAGCGAGCTGGGCTCCCGCGACGATCTGGATGAAATCCAGGGCCATCTCGATGAGCGCCATGACCCCGTAGTCGCCGGGGGTCAGGTACCGTGTGTAGACCGGAAGGAGCAGGAAAGAGACCGACCGAGCGACGATGATCCCGACCGCGTAGACGAGCGCGTGCCGCCCCACGCCTTCGAAAATCGACCCACGATCGTCGTCGGGCCCTGATCCGGCGCGGTTCTCTGTCTCCTCAGATTCGTCGGAGGCTGCGCTCGTGACGGTCACCTGGCGAAGCCACGGGGAGCGGCGTCCGTCGTGAGCATGCGGATCGTGATCACGCTACGCCGCCTTTCCATCTCCTCGCGCCGATGCGTTGGCGGCGGGGGCTGGGAGGGCGAGAACCGCCCGCATCCTCGGCGAGCAGGCGCGGCACCAGGTGAAACATGGACGCCAGGTATCCGAGGAAGATGTAGAAGTGGGGTAGATACGGGTGTGAGACGAAGAACGACGTCGTCGCGAATCCCAGGAACGAGATGGGAAGGTAGGTCAACATGGCGTGCAGGAACCGGCGATCCGGATCTGCCTTCTTCCACCAGCTTGGAACTCTTCGCTTCAGTTTCTGCAGGCCGAACACACCCGTCCACAGGAATCCAAGCCAGATAAGGAGAGCCGGGATACCGAGTTCGGAGCCCACTTGGATGTATGTGTTGTGGGCCACGAGCGTTCGGATCGCGATCGCTCCTACTGCATACTGGTCCAGAAGCGGTGAGATCGTGGTCTCGGCCCTGCTGAAGTTGCTGATACCGACGCCGAAAACAGGATACTGGGCCATGTACCCGAGGCCGCGTATCGCGAGGGCCTTGCGTCCGTAGGGGTCGGTGAGGTTGTAGTCGTCCTCGGGGTTTACGATGGTCTGCATCTGCGTCCAGTAGCCCGGAGGAGCGGCCACGGCCAGCGCGAGCGCGAGGACGGCGACAGCGACGGCCTTCTTCGCCACGGACACGTGCCGAACGACGACCATGAGCCCGAGAGCCACCGTCACGAGTCCGACCATGGCCCCCCGGGACCCGGTCCGTGCCACGGTGCTTCCGATGCCCCACAGGCTCAGGACGCTCCACCAGCGCCCGAGCTTGGTGCCCGAGGTCTCCAGCGTCGTAAGCGCCATGGGAAGCGCCAACATGAGCAGCACGCCCATGTCGTTTCCGTCGTACATGAACGCCGTCCCGACACGGGCGAGGCCCCCCGAGGAGGGCCTGAGATCCATCAGGAAGATCGTCACCCATAGGAGCACCGAGATCCCGATCAGGTAGGCCCATACGAGTACCCGCAACTCGTACGCGGTCCGTATGGCGATCATGAAGACGATGGCCGGGACGAGCACCCGAGAGTACACGTTCAAGATGTGAGCGGCGGCGGCGCCGAAAGACAGTCCGAAGGGGGCCCCGAGACACGCGATCAGCACGATGGCGAGGAGTCCTTTGGGCAGCCAGCTGGCTCGAAGCAGTCGCCAGTCGACGCTCGACGGGACCAGGATCGTCCACCCGATCACGGCAACGAACAGGAGGAGCCCCGGGTGGAGGGCCGCGATGAACCCGAAGTGCTGGTGGATCCTGCTGATGCCGACGATGATCAGCAGCGACAGAATGATACGCATGGGGTCCGGCCGGCGTTGACTGCCGGCTTTGACCTGGCCACCCGGGATCACGCCGCCACCCTTTCCACGAGTTCCCATGCGGGTCGTTTTAGCTACCGATCCATCCTGCGGTGGAGACGGCGAAGTTCATGTAGTAGAAGTACTGGCTGCCGTTCGATGCCGGAGCTCCACCCTGAGTGGCGCCGTTGTTACCGATCCCCAGGTACTGCATGGAGAGCAGGCCGCTCCCCAGTTGGCGATCGGTGCACAGATAGGTGAATCCGGCGTCGTAGAAGTCCTGCAGAGTCCAGGTGGCCCCGATGGGCGAAACGTTGGCGACGCCGAAATCCAGCTGCCCGTAGTTCGATGCGTCAAGGATGAGGTTCCCATCCGCGTCGTACACCCGCGGCCACATGCGGAACTCACAGTCGGCGTTCTCGCTCGCCCACGAGCCGTGGGAGCCGAGGTGGTTTCCACCCGTGGGACCGGGATCCCTGGAATCTGCCAGAAACTCCACGTGGAACTCCAAGCGATACCACGCGCCGTCATCCAGGAGGAGGGTTCGGTTGCCGGAGGCGTCGTAGCCGCCTTCCCAACGCGTGAACGGATAGTCAGCAGAGCCCTCCATTCTTGGCACCGGGGACCACTGGTTTCCCAGCCCGTCCGCGAGCGGACTGTTGAACGTGAGGTTCCGGTAGTCGAAAACGCTGACGGTTTCGTAATGGGCGACACCCCTGCTGTGAACGCCCTCGTCCACCCGGATGTAGTAGCGCACCCAGTAGTCCTCGCCGGGAGGTAGTTCACCGGGTCCGTCCAAGTAGACTTCGACGTTTCCACACGACCCGTCGTTGGAATACGCCGTCCGGAGGACGTTGCCGGTGGTGGTGCTCGGCGGTGCGTCCCCGAACGCGGCCGGCAGCGCGCTCGGCGGAATCACCTCGAGCAGGCTGTGGCGGCAGATGGTGACGTCCCATCCGTCGTTGTTGGTGTCCCGTAGGGCTGCCTCCGAGGTGCCGATGGCGGTGGACCAGTCGCTGGAGAAGATGCCTGCGGTCTGGCCGACGCGAACCGAAGCCTGAGTACTGTTGTTGAGCGAGTTCGGGTCGGCGGGACTCGTCGACGAGACGACGGAAGTCACCTCCCGGATCCCACTGCTGAACTGGGCCCGCACCGTCATCGTCAGGACTGCCCAGGCACCAGAGTTGAGGGTTCCGATGGTCCAAGTACCGGACGCTTCGTTGTAGGTGCCGACGCTCACCCCGACGTCCTCGACCTGGAGCCCCGTGTCGAAAGAGAGCGCCGCTGCCACGCCGCTCGCCGCCTCTGGACCGACGTTGTTGATGCTCACCGTGAGCGTGGTGGTCTCGCTCTCTTCCACCGCCGTCGGCGAGAAGCTGCTGGTGGCGAATACGTCGGCTTCGTTCAACGGGGGACCGCCGCCCGAGGGTGGTCCGACGATGATGGAAAAGGTTGCCGTGTTGTTGGCCTCGTTCGGGTCATTGGGGGCACCGGGCATCGGAGCCCGTACCGAAGCCCGCTTGGTCAGGACCTCACCCGCCGTACCGGCATCCGGGGCGGCAGTGATGAGGAGCTCGACCGACTCGCCGGACGGGATCGAATCGATCTGCCAGACGCCGGAGGCCGGTGTGTAGGACCCGTGGGCGGTGGTATGCGTCAGGAAAGCCATGGCCTCGGGGATCTCTGTGGTGCCCTCGAGGTCCACGGCGTTTAAGGGACCATCGTTCGTGACGGCGATTCGAAACGTCGTCGGCTGCCCCTCCCGGGGAGTCGGATTCGTCACCGAGATCTGCACGAAGACGTCGTGGGCGATCTCGAAGACCAAGCCGTTGAAGGTGGCGAAGTCGCATCCCGAGAGCGCCACGAGAGGAAGGAGCGCCATCGCCTTCGCCACTCTGCGAGGCAACCCGCGCACGACTCCCGCCGATCTGTCAGACCTGGTTTTGATCATGGTCTATGTGCTGAACACGTCTGCTAGGTCACTGAACTGCCTGACTTCTAATGATAGGTTCAGCGGACCCGATTTAGACAGGGTGAATTTCGGGGCGCCTCTTCATCCAGAAGCGAGAAGGCGGGGCCTGGGTTCCAGTCTTGTTGCTTCCCACTGCGCAGAGTGCAAGTGTTCACAGAGAGATGAACGCGAGAGTCCGATTCGGACGAACCTACTCAACGCTCCCCCGGCTCGATGAGCACACCTACATACATTCTCGGGATTTCTGCGTACTACCACGACAGCGCGGCTGCCCTCCTCAAGGACGGCGAGATCGTGGCGGCGGGTCAGGAAGAACGATTCACGCGCAAGAAAGGTGACGCTTCCTTTCCGCGAAATGCCGTTGACTTCTGTCTTTCGCGGGAGGGGATCTCCGTCGAGGACCTCGACTATGTCGGCTTTTATGACAAGCCACTCCTCAAGTTCGAGCGAATCCTCGAGACGTACCTGTCCATCGCGCCCGGCGGGTTCGGTTCCTTCCTCAAGGCCGGCCCGCTCTGGATCAAGGAAAAGCTCTTCCAGAAGGACGACATCGCGAGCGAACTCGGGTATGCCGGCGAGATCCTCTTTGCCGAGCACCATGAGTCGCATGCAGCGAGCGCCTTCTTGCCCTCTCCCTTCGAGGAGGCCGCGATCCTCACGATGGATGGCGTGGGTGAGTGGGCGACGGCGTCCATCGGCATCGGGCGGGGCAACGACATCGAGTTGACCCGGGAATTGCACTGGCCGGACTCCCTGGGCCTCGTGTACTCCGCCTTCACGTACTACACCGGCTTCAAGGTCAACTCGGGTGAGTACAAGGTCATGGGCTTGGCGCCCTACGGAGAGCCGAAGTATCTGGACAAGATCCTCACTGAGTTGATGGATCTTCGGGAGGACGGTTCGTTCGTGCTCAACCAGGAGTATTTCAACTACCTGGGCGGCCTCACCATGACCAGCCCTGCCTTCGACGACTTGTTCGGCGGCCCGCCTCGGACACCCGAGACGCGAATCTCTCAGCGGGAGATGGACCTGGCACGGTCTGTCCAGGACGCCTGCGAAGAGATCGTGATGCGCATGGCGAAGACGGCCCGCCGCGAGACCGGCTCCAAGAATCTCGTTCTGGCCGGAGGAGTCGCGCTGAATTGCGTGGCGAATGGGAAAGTGCTGCGGAGCGGAATGTTCGACCGGCTCTGGATTCAACCGGCCGCCGGCGACGCAGGCGGTGCGTTAGGCGTCGCACAACTCATCTGGCACCGACACCTGAAGAAACCCCGGACGCTCAATGGCCGCCGGGATGGCATGCACGGAGCGTACCTGGGGCCGGATTTCTCTCCCGACGACATCAAGAAGCGACTGGACAGGTTCGGGGCGGTGTACCAACGCCTCGATCGGGACGAACTCATCGACCGCACTGCGCAATTGATCGCCAGCGAGAACGTCATCGGTTGGTTCAACGGTCGGATGGAGTTCGGACCGCGTGCCCTTGGGAGCCGGAGCATCATCGGGGATCCGAGGAGCCCCGAGATGCAGAAGAAGATGAACCTCAAGATCAAGTATCGGGAGAGCTTCCGTCCGTTTGCGCCCAGCGTGCTCGAGCATCGCGCTTCCGACTACTTCGACCTCGAGTCCGAGTCCCCCTACATGCTCCTGGTGAGCCCGGTACGCGAGGAGATTCGGAAGCCGATGACCGAGGAACAGGAAGCCCTGTTCGGCATCGACAAGCTGAACGTTCCCCGTTCGGATGTGCCCGCCATCACCCATGTGGACTACTCGGCCCGCGTGCAGACCGTGAGCCGCGACCGCAGTCCGGACTACTTCGACCTCATCTCGAGGTTCGACGAACTCACCGGGTGCGGTCTCGTGGTGAACACATCGTTCAACGTGCGGGGCGAGCCCATCGTTTGTACCCCTGAAGACGCGTACGTCTGCTTCATGCGAACTGAGATGGACTACCTCGTTGTAGGACCCTATCTGCTCGACAAGCGCGAGCAGCCCGAGCTCGAAGAAGAAGGAGATTGGCGTGATGAATTCGAGCTCGACTGAGTTCACGGCGTCTGATGGACGCCGGTTCGCGTTTCCCGTCGGAACCGCGTTCTTTGCCCTGGCCGGGATCCTCTGGTGGCGCGCGCACTTGACCCCGATGTGGGTCATGGTGGGCCTCGGGGGATCTCTTTGGATCCTCGGAGCCGCGATCCCAGGCAAGCTCGGACCGGTCTACTCCGGTTGGATGAAGATGGCTCTCGCCATCTCCAAGGTCACGACGCCCATCTTCCTGGGTGTGGTCTACTTCCTCGTTCTCACCCCGACCGGTTTGATCATGCGGCTGTTGGGACGCAAGCCCATTCGTCACGAGCCATCCGACGGAAGCTTCTGGCAACCATTGTCGGAAGAGCGACACAGTGACCTCACGCGCCAGTTCTAGGGCCTGACCCTCAACGCACAAACGACAGGACGTATTGAATGAGTTTGCTCAAGGAGATCTGGGCCTTCATGAAGGTGCGGAAGAAGTGGTGGCTTCTTCCCATCATCCTCGTGCTCATGTTCGTGGGGGCCCTCCTCGTCTTTGCCCAGGGTTCGGCTCTGGCACCCTTCATCTATACGATCTTCTAACGGATGGCGGACCCGGACGCGACCCGCGAGGACGACCCCGACGGTGCCGATGACGCTCGCCCGGAGTCGCCCACTGCGAAAGGGCGGCTGAAGGCCATTGCGGGCAATCTCGTGCTGCTCGTCGGGTCGCTCGTCGTGGCCCTTCTCGTCGCCGAGGCCGCAGTCCGGATCGTGGTTCCGCAGCAACTGATTCTCCTTCGGCCTGACATCTGGGTACCTGTCGACTCACTGGGTTGGCGGCACGCGACGAACCTCGACACCCGCGTGAACACCGGTGAGCGGACGGTTCGGATGCGGACCGATGTCGAAGGCTTCCGAACAGGTGCGGGCGGACGGTCCGTCGCGGACAGCATACTGCTGCTCGGCGACTCGTTCATGGCGGCTCTTCAGGTCGAGCACGAGTCCAGCCTGGCGGGTCTGATCGAAGACTCGTTGTCCGTCGCAGGTCGCAGCGTCGCCGTCCGAAATACGGCGGTCGGCGCATGGGACACCCCCCACTACTTGCTGTTCGGGCGGAGCAGGCTCGACAGATATCGCTATCCGTTGTTGCTCGTATCGGTCTTCGTAGGGAACGACGTTGTCGGGCGCCGAATCGAGTACTTTCCCCCCCGTCCTCCAGCGGAGAGAGCCCGCTTCCGGATCCCCCTGAGCCTCTCGCCGGCTCAGTGGATCGATGGGATTGCCCGACCCCTCAACGATGCGCTCGAAACCAGGTCACACCTGTTCGTCTTCGCGAAGACGCGAAGCCAGTCTTTGCGCATCCGGCTCGGCCTCTCCGCCGACTACGTGCCCTGGACGATCATGCGGTCGCGAGCCGATGATCCGGCGTGGGAGGTCACGGCGGGCATGCTCGAAGAACTCAAGGGCCATGCGGATGCCGCATCGACTCCGATGCTGGTCGTCCTCGTTCCCGCGCAGTACCAAGTCGACGATGACCTGTTCGCGTCCCATTCGCAGGCGTTCGGACTCGAGACGGCCGCGTTGGATCTCGACCAACCAAACGATCTGTTGCGCGAGGAACTACGAGAGCGCGGGATCTCCGTGGTAGACGCCTTGCCCGCCTTCCGACAAGCTCACGACGACGGTGTCGTGCTGTACGGGGAGGTAGACACTCATCTGTCCCCTGACGGGCACCTGACGCTCTACCGGCTGCTCGAGGACTCCATCGCCCAGCGGATGGCCGGAGCAGGCTGAAGTAGGGCCGACCTCCCGGGGTTGAACGCGCGCTTAGAGTGAGCAGAGTCCCCGGCTCTCACCGCTTCCCGGTCCGAGGGTAGCCCGAAACTGGCATCGTGGCGCGCTTTGGTGTCACTTTAGAAGCGCGGGTCCTCGAAATCCGCGCGCACGCACCCCCCACCGACGACTTGACTTGAACTCCACCAACGACCCTCTCGAGTCCCTGCTCTCGGACTACGAGCGCCGAAAGCAGGATGAAACCCGGCGCATGGTCCAACGCGCCTTCAAGCTCGAGAACGCCCGAAAGAAGGGCGCTGAACACCTCAGGCAGTTCGCTCTACCGCACACGCGCGAGGTGGCGGACAGGCTCCAACAGGCCGGCCACCGAGTCGTATACCAGGAGTTCTTGGATGCGTATCCGCCCAACCTCAGGATGCACGTGTATCCGCGGAAAGGCGCCATGGACTTCGACGACCCCAAGCGCTGGACCATCGAACTCGTCTGGGGTGACCCGGAGCCCGATCGCCTCTTCGCGCGGCGGTGGAGTTCCGAGGGGCTGGGCGAAATGCACGAGATGGGTTCGGTGCCCGCTGTCGACGTCGATGAGTTGTGGGTTCGTGAACAGTTCATGACGTTCGTGCGCGACGCTCTGGATCTGGACTGATCGACTCGTGGACGATCCGCTTTTCGATCCCTGGTTCACGGATGAACCGGCACCGCCGGAACCGACGGATTCGGTATCGATGCCTCCGTCCACCCTGCCGGATTCGGCGTCGAACGCGCCGTCTACCCCGCCGGTCGTTACACCCCAAGAATCGAGTACACCGGAACGTGGACCTGAGCGGGCCCCCAGACGCGTGACGCCGAAGACGGCCTCGCGGTGGAGGGCGAGGCTCTCGCGCGACACCAATCCCTCGGAGACGGTCCCTGAGGCGCGGGAACCGGACCGGCTGCAACCGGTTCAGGCGGGTCGGGCGTTCGACCGACTGCGATCCATCGCCCGACCGCGACTCGAGGACCTGGTCTTCCGGCTCCGTATCGCCCGCCACCACTCGCTCATCGATGACCGAATCGACGAGATGGGGACGCTTCGCTTTCGGCTGGTGCCTCGCTCGGCCCCATTCGATGAGCGTCCCCCGGTGCCTGGATCCGTCCTTGAACTCGTGGCCGCAGAGAATGTCATTCTCGCCCGCTTCTGGCTCGATCCGGTGGCGGAACGTCCGAGTTCCGAACTGGAGGTAGCGGCGGACGCGTTCGGCGAGGAGTGGCTCGACGGCGTCATCGTCGACTTCGTGGCTCGCTCACTCCGTCAGGAATAGCGTTTTCGCGCTACGCGGGTCGGTTCCGGCCCGCTTCTTGCCACATTCCAGCCCCGCGTGGCCATCGCGGAGGCCTTACACGCTCCGACGATGGAGCCGCGTATCGCTCGGTCTGGGGGGGCTGAGCGTGTAGATTGTTTCCTTGATCAATCGACCGGACGAACCAGACCGTGTCCCCACATACAGCCCCCCCAACGACTCCGGCGTGTGCGACACCTGCACCGAGGTGCCGTCATGACGCCTGACATCCACATGGTTCCCTCGGGAATCGCCCCCCTCGACGCCCGCGTCGGCGGGCTCCAAGCCGGGGGCAGCTACCTCGTGGTGGGCGCTCCGGGACCTGAGAAGATGGTCGCGGCCCTTCAGTTCATCCACGCGGGTGTCGACCGGGGAGAGCCGTCCCTCCTGGTCACGAACAGTGACGCCGAGAGCATCCTCGGGGTGGCCAAGGCATGGGGCTTCGATCTCCATGATGCATGGCTCGGGGGCGTGCTCCGCATCGTGGGCTTCAAGGACGACTTCGAGCTTCGGGCGATCCGTTCCATCGAGCCTGAGGAGGTCGTCGAGGAACTCGATCTCCTCGTCGGGCCCGACGTCGAGCGCATCGCCGTGGACCCCGGCTCCATGTTCCTGACCGGCGGCGCCAAGTCGCTTCTGGGATCGACCTATCTGGGGTGGACCCGCGACCACGCGGCGACGATCCTGACCACGTTCTCCGTGGATGGGGGTGCGACGTCCCTACCGTCCTCGGCGGATTGGCTGGTCCACGCGACGACGGGCCGACTGCTCCTGGAGAAACGCAACGACGGCCTCTGCCAGATCACGGTCTCCAAGTCCGTGCCGGTCCCGGGGCAGCGGGAGGAGACCATCTCTCTGGAGCTCAGGGCGGGGAAGGGGTTGCGGGCTCCGGAAAGCTATCCGGCTCGTCGGGGGGTCGACCGGGCCGGGATCGACGCGGACCGATTGCTGTTGGTGTCCCTCGGTGCGTCCCACGCATCCGACTTGGAGGCCTGGGCCACCCGTGCCTTCGAGGCCGACGTGGTGACCGAGCCGTTCGAAGCGGTCGCCCGGGCCCAGTCGGACGTGAAGTACGGAGCGGTACTCATCCACGCCCCGAGGCAGCGGGTGAAGGATGCCATCCAGGCGTGCATGGCCCTCCGGCCGCTGACGCGGGCGGCCATCGTGTTCGCGTCCGACGACGCAGTCAGGTCCACCGATCGGATCCAGATCCTGGAGGCCGGTGCGGATGACTGCCTCTCCGGTGGCTTGGACTTCCGCGAGCTCGGGCTGCGGATCAAACAGTCTATAGCCGCGGGCGCGAAGCCGGTGCTCGTGGACGGAAGCGCTGGGAGGGCGTCGGCCACGGCCGGACTCACCCCGGAGGAGTCGGATGGCGGCCGGGTTCCGCGGGCCGTCTTCATTGAAGAGATCACACGTCGTGCCGCGAGCCCGGACCTGGCTTTCTTTTGCGTGCTCGACGTCAAGAGCCCGGTCCTCGACGCGGATCGCCTGGAGGAGGCACTCGCAGAGGAAGTGCGAGCCGACGAGGGTGACATCGTCTCCGGCGACGCGGAGCGATGCGCAGTACTCCTTCAGGGTGCCCGGGAAGGCCAGTTGGATGGCTTCCTGCGACGTCTGCGAACCCGTTTGGCCGACCACGCGGGCATCAACGGCGATTCGGACCTGGCCATCGACGTCCTGAGCCATCCGAAGGAGTCGGACGAGATCCTGGCGCTGCTTGGAGCGTCCCATGGCGACGCGGAGTAGCCGGGGCGACCGAGGCGGCGGGTACGTCTTCAAGTTCGTCGGTACCGCGGCGCTACTCGTAGTAGGAACATTGGCTCTGGTGCTCTACGTGCTCCCGGAGCGGTACGTGCTTTCGTCCGGGTTCCGCGAAGGCAGCCTGAATCTCCCCAATCCCGCCATTCCCTTCGAGCCCGCTCCCCCTCTCCGGGTGGCTGCCGTGCCGGGGCTTTCGAGAGGGCCGGGAGGGATCTTCGACGTAGACCCGGGTCCGCCCTTCCGCGGCCCCTCCGAGCTCTTCTGGGAAGAGGTGCTGCCTCTTCTCGACGAGGGTCGCTACGCAGACGCCATTCCCCTGTTCACCCGGTACCTGTCGCGCTACCCCAACGACGTGGGAGCGCGGCGCGAGTATGGGATCACCCTCGCCGCAGCCGGCTATCGGGATCGAGCGCTCCCGCTGCTGGAGGAGCTCCTGGAGAACGACGACCCCGAACTGCGGCTCCTCGTCGCCCGCCTCCTGCGAGACGAAGGCCGGGTCGCCGAGGCGGGCCGCCACTATCGACGACTCCTCGACGATCGGCCGGCAGACGATGCCCTGCACGTGGAATGGGCGCGCGCGCTGTCCTGGATCGAGGACTACGAGGGGGCGGAGGCCGTTCTTCGTCAGGCGCTGAGCCGGAACCCTGGTTCCGTAATCCTGAGGGCCGAGCTTGCCCGGGTGCTGGTCTATGCCAACCGACTCGACGAGGCGCGCGCCCTCCTGGCCTCCCTCTCGGAGGACGACCTCAGACGTGAAGGGCTGCTGGAGATCCGGAACGACGTCGTGGCCTGGCTCACACCGCCCCCGGATACCGCGTCCGCTCCTGCCCTGGCGCCGACCCTTCTCGAGCAGGCGTTGCGCGCGAGGGAGGCGGACGACGTGGTGGAGGCCCACCGTCTCTTTCGCGCCGCCTTGGACGAGACCCCGGGGGCTGCGGGTACGTGGGCTGCGTACGCCGACTTCCTCCAGTACGAGCTCGAGGATTTCGAGGGAGCGCTCGCTGCGCTGAGGGAGGTGGAGCGGCTCTCCGATGCGGATCCGGCGCGGCAGTTCCGCATGGCTCGCCTCGAGATCTGGACGGGCCGATCGGACGATGCCCGGGCGCGTCTGGAGGGACTTCTTCGTCTCCTTGATTCTGGAGGCGTTGCGGACCCCGCCGGAGACCCAACCGAGCCCTCGCCCGGCAGGGCCGACGTTCTAGCGACGCTGGGCGATCTCCACCGGTGGGATGGAGACCGCCTACCCGCCGTCCGCCGGTACGAGGCGGCTCTCGAGGCGGATTCCACCCACGGAGGAGCACACTCCGGCCTCGACATGATTCGTGGAGAGGTGGACCGCTACCTGGTGGAGATCGAGCGGCCAGGCATCGGAGCCATCGCGCGTGGCTTTGCCGACACGGACGACTTCCGTCGGTACGATGCGGGAGGGGAATGGACCGGACTGCACGACGCATGGGCGTGGAGCACCCGGTCGGGTCTGCGCCGGGTGGAGGGCCTCGAGGTTTCGGGTGCGCCGGGCGACCGACAGGGTGTGTTCGCCGAGTTGGAAGGCGCCCGTTGGTGGCGTTGGGGGACCATCCGAACGGCTGTCCATGTGGGGATCCAGAACGTCAGGGCCAATCAGGCCGACCTGGGAGTAGGGGCTTCGGTCCGTTTCATCGGAGATTCCAGACGGCGCACCGACGTTCGCTTCGATCACGAGCCCGCATTCGCCCTGACGAACACGCTCCAGTCGATCGCCGAGAACGTTCGACAGGATCGACTTTTCGTCGCGCACGATCGCCCTGTCGGCAGCGCATGGAGTCTGGCCCTCTCGGCCGATGTGGCGTCACTGGAGCACCGCGGCGTGGCGGCGGCCGAACGAAACGTACGGCTTCAGATGGGAGCCAGTGCGGGCCGTGCCCTATCACCGTCTCTGTCCATCGGTGTGGGGGGCAGGGTTCTTCGATACACCCGCGCGGCCCCGGCGGCCGCAACGGGGCCGCTGTACTGGGATCCTCACGCGACTGTCTCGGTCGGCCCGTACCTTCAGCTCGCGAAGCCTGTGAGCACGTGGTGGACCGTCACAGGTCGTGCCCAGCCGGGTGTGGGCTACATCGACGAGCGTGGACGCGAGGCCGAGGTCGTGCCCGATCTCTCAGGCAGGCTCGGCCTGTTGCGTGAGGGCGAGCGGTACCGAACCAGCATCGAGGTGTTCTACGGACAGGGCCGATTCTCGGCGTACCGGTACTACGGTCTCGACCTTTCGTTCAGCGCCCGAGGCTGGTTCGGGCCGGGATTCGGCCGATGAGTCGCCCTGGCCACTCCATCTGGCAGTCCCTGGGCGTCGTCTTCGTGACGGTGGGACTCACCCTCGCCTTCGTCGTGTGGGCGGTACTGGTGGGACCGGAGATCCAGCGCATCATCGTCAGGGCGGTGGTGGTCACGCTGATCATCTTCCTCGTCATTCTCTTCCTTCGCTACTTCTCCCTGCTCTGGTTCTCCTACCTGGGGCACGCGGAGCGGAACGTCCTCGGCATTCGCGAGATCAAGGAACTCCCGTCGGTTTCCATCATCGTCCCGGCGTACAACGAGGGCCGTGTTCTCGAACGGGCCCTCACCAGTCTCATGCGCTTGGAGTATCCCGAGTATGAGGTGCTGGTGGTGGACGACGGATCCACGGACGACACGTTGGAGATCGCCTCACAGTGGGAAGGGCAACGGGGCGCGGCCCTCTTCCGAGTCATCACCAAGTCCAATGGCGGCAAGGCGAGTGCGCTGAACGCCGGTATCGCTCACTCCAGACATCCTCTGGTGATGAGCATGGACGCCGACTCCTACCTGGAGCCGCGAACGCTTCTGAAGGGCGCTCGTCATTTCGATGACCCCGCCGTCGGTGCGGTAGCCGGCAACGTGAAAGTCGAGAACCGGGGGAGCATCGTGACCCGGCTGCAGGCCCTCGAGTACATCGAGGGTCTGAACATGCCGCGTCGTGCGCAGGGCTTCATCGCTGCGGTGAACATCGTACCGGGTCCGGTGGGGCTCTTCCGGCGCGAGGCGTTGGAGGAGGTAGGTGGGTACGACACCGACACCTACGCCGAGGACGCGGACCTCACTCTGAAGATGATGGCCGCAGGGTGGAGGGTGGAGTACGAGGATCAGGCCGTGGCCTGGAGCGAGGCCCCCGAGTCGTGGCGTGACCTGACCCAGCAGCGCTACCGATGGACGCGAGGGATCCTCCAGGCGATTCGGAAGCGGAAGGGGCTGTTCCTCCGGCCGTTCCCCGACTTCCCCCTGTGGATCTCCACCATACAACTCGGCTTCGAGGCCATCGTGTGGCCGGTGATGAACGTCTTCGCACATCTCTTCTTCGCCATCGTGGCGCTCCTCTTTGGAGCGGGCGAGCTCATCCTCTATTGGATGATCCTCCTGACCCTTCTCGACCTTGTTGCGGCCCTCGTGACGGTGTCGATGGAGGAGGAGTCATTGGGCCTCGTCCCCATGGCTCTCATCTATCGGTTCGTCTTCATTCTCTTCCTCGACGTGGTGAAGATGTTCGCCACCATGGAGGAGCTGTTCCGCTTGGACATGGGATGGGGCAAGCTCGAGCGAGCGGAGGCCCCGTCATGACCACACATCGCACCCACGTACTCCACGGACCCATGCGCCGGGAGAGTTCATGAACGTCGTCGACATTCTTGTCTCCATCGTGGTGGTGACCATTCTCGTCACCATCATTCTCGCCATCGCGACGTATGTCGCGTACAAGCTGCGGCTGGCGCGGGAGCCTGAGCGGCTCGAGGACGACCCCGGCGCGCTCCGGTACTTCGTCCCGTACCCGCCTCCAGGGGCGGTGGACGCGGATGAGGCCGACATGGAGGATCATGCGGCCACGGCGTGATCCGGTTCCCCGCGCCAAGGAGGCGTGGTGGTGGTTGGGCGGAATCTTCACCCTCGGCTTGCTGGGGGGCGGGATCGTCGTGGCCGGGATCGCCCTGTGGGAGAACATCGATATCCGCCAGTTGGCGCCCTCCCTTCAGGAGGCCCCCGCGGTGGCGCCCGAGCCGGTGCTCCCCATGGCCGCCGTCGCGGCGGCGGGAGGCTTCGACGCCGTGGTCTTCGAGTCGCCGGCGAACGCGGCCTACTTCGAAGACCCGACCTTCTACGGCAAGCAGCTGGAGCGATGGCGTGAGCTGACGCGTTCGGTGGGTGGCAGGGTGCGCACGGTCGCGAACGCCGAAGGGCTCAGGGGGGTGGCACCGGACGAGCTGATGCTGTTGCCCGAGGCGCCCTGCGTTTCTTCGGCGGAGCTTGCCGCGATCCGACGGCACCTCACACGGGGCGGCAGCGTGGTCACCAACTGGGCGCTCGGCGTGCGCGACGGTTCCTGTGAGTGGCGGGGCTGGCAGGTGCTCGCCGACATCACGGGCGCGGAGGCCATCAGGGAACTCCCGGCTCGAGAGGGATTGTTCTTCACCGTGCCGGCCGGCCTGCCCACCTCTCCCGGCCTCGATCCGGGTACACGCGTCGAGCTCCGGCCGGACCCGTCCATTGCCCTGAGGATGTCGGGTCCCCGGATCTACTGGTCCGACTGGGCGCTCAATCCCGCCCCCGACGGCGAGGGCGCCGGAGCCGACGTCGCCGTCGCGACCACCGAGAACTCCGACGGCGGCCGGGTCGCATGGCTCGGCGTTCGGACCGGGCAGGGGGCCACCCCTGCGGACAGCGCCCGGCTCGTGCGCGTGCTGGAGAACGGCATCCGTTGGGGAGCGGGCACGCCCCACGCGGCCCCTTCGACGTGGCCCGGGGCGGCGAGGACGGCTCTGGTGTTCGCCATGGATGTGGAGGGCCAGGATGCCTCGGTGAACGCTCGGGACGCAGCCGCCATGTTCGACCTCGAAGATCTGCCCATCAGCTTCTTCGTGGTTTCGGGGCTCGTCCAAGGGGACTCGGAGTTGGCGGTGGCCCTGCGGGCGGTGGGGGAGGTGGGGACGCAGACGGTGGACCACACCCCCCTGGTCGGACTGACGCCGCAGGACCAGACCATCCGGCTCCGTCGGAGTTGGGCAGACATCGAACGGTGGACCGGGGAGGGGCCGGTGGGACTCCGTCCGCCGGAAGAGTCGGTGGACTCGGTGACGCTCGAGGCCTGGAGACGGGTCGGGGGACGCTACGTCCTGGCAAGCAACGAGGCCCGTTCCGCGTCGCCCGAGATCCACGAGACAGAGGAGGGCCCGGTGGTGCTCCTCCCGCGGCTTCTCAAGGACGATTACACGGTCATCGTTCGCGACGTGACCCTTCGGTCGCAGCGGTTGGCCGACGCCTTCGTCGCGGGGACCCGCAAGATGCGCGCGATCGGGGGGCTCGCGGTGGTCGCCGGCCATACGCAGATCATTGCGCCGGGACCACGCCTCGAGGCGATGCGCACCGTTGCGGACTCGGTCCGGGCTCAGGAAGGATGGTGGCTCGCGGAAGGGCGGGACGTCGCGCGTTGGTGGCTCGCCCGGTCGCGACTGGCGTTGACGTGGGAGTCGGCCGCGGAGGGCGACGGGGTGGCCATGACCAGCATCCTCACGGCCGACGGTCTGTCGCGGGCCCTGGACGACGACCTGCTCGTCTCCTGGGCCGGCGAGGAGGACGGGGACGCGGCAGGTCCGAGGGCGTTGGCGGACGTCTGGATCGACGTGGTCGCACCCATGCTTCCCCCTGGAACCATGCCGCTGGTGGACGGATTGTCGGTGGACTTCATCGAGGAAACGTGGGGGATGCGGGTCTCCGTCGGCACGGTCACCGATGGCGGGGTCCGGCGCGTCTCTTTCGTGACGCGGGCCGGCGATCAGACCGACGACAGCGGGCCGGATGGACCGTAGGCTCATCGTCGGCTCCGTCGTGGCACTGGTCACGGCATGCGCTCCATCGTCGGCGCCGACGGTGGTGACACCGGTGAATCTCGATCGACCGTTCGTCGCCGGGTACCATGCCTACTGGACCGGAGATGCGTGGCGGGACTACCCGATGGATGTCCTCGACGAGCTCTACTTCTTCGAGCTGGAGCTCGGGGCCGACGGGGGCGTCATGGACGACCACGGCTGGCCGGAGCGGTGGGCGTCCATGGCCCAGGCCGCTGCGGATCGCGGTGTCCAGGTCGTGCCGACCGTGTCCATGCACGACCCTCTGGCGTTCGAGACGCTCTTCACGGATGCCGACAGGATCGCCGTTGCGGTGGAACGGGTCCTGGAGTTACTCGCCGCTCCCGTCGAACTCGCCGGCATCCACCTGGACGTCGAAGTCTTCCAGCCCGTGAGCGTCGAGGCGCGAGATGGGTATACGGCGTTCGTCGGCGCCCTGGCTCGGACGCTCCGACAGGAGTATCCCGGACGCTCGCTGTCCGTGTTCGTGCTCGCCTTCGACGACGACGATGTCTACAACGAGCCGGCCCTTGGGCAACTCGCCGACTTCATCGTGGTCCAGGGCTACGACTACCACAGCATGGGGAGTACCCGTGCCGGGCCCGTCGCGGCCCTTCGCGGGTGGGGGCGCCTGAACTGGGAGACCGTCATCGAGCGCTTCGACGCGTTCGGCATTCCCAGGGACAAGATCGTGATGAGCGTTCCCCTGTACGGGTACGAGTGGCCCGTCGGGAGCGGCGCGGCTGTGGCCGAGACGCGAGGGCCCGGCCTCACGGTGCCCTACCAGGCGCCTGCCGATCTCTTTCCGGATCGCCCCCGGACGCGCGAGCAGGGTGAGCGCCACGGTGCACGGCGGGACGTGCCCAGCGGCGCACCGTACTACTCCTATCAGGTCGACGGCGAGTGGTACCAGGGATGGGCCGAGGACGCCCGGAGTCTGGCTCTCAAGTACGCGTTTGCCCGGGAGCATGGCCTCGGTGGCGTCGCCCTCTTTCCGCTGGCGTACGGGGATGCCGAGATCTGGCAGGGACTGCGGCGGGCGTTTCCTAGCCGGGTCCCATGACCCTCGCCAGCTCCTCTGCGACGTCCGATGCGATGCGCGTCGGAAAACGCACGAGCGCAGCGGAAGCGTCCGGTACGGGATAGTCCAAGGGCGTGACGCTTCGGATCTCGCCGATGTCGGAGCCACTCCGGAGTTGAGCGACCACGCGTGCGGAGCCGCCCCCGCTGCGGATCCCCACGGTCAGGATCCAATCCGGAAGTCGGTCGGCCCCCTGGGCCTCGAGAGAGCGTACCAGACGCCAGAAATCGCTCTCGAAGCCCACCGGGACGACCTCCACCCCGGCGAGGTCCCACATCTCCAGCACCAGCTCCTCATGCACGGCCTGTGCGAGGAAGGTGGCGGTGAGCGATGCGTCGTCGCCGACTACGGTGACCCGGGGAAGAAGAATCGCCACCGATTGGACCTCTGTCGCTGTGGCGACTGTCGGCGAGCCCACTCCAGATTCGACCAGGGACAGTTCCAGCCGGTCGACGGCGACGGCCAGCAGAGCTCCCAGGACCAGGCCCGATCCGATCCACGCCAATCTGGCTTGCCAGCGACGGCTTCCCACCGGCGGACGGCCCTCGGCGTCGTCGTTCTGGTGCTCGTCGGGATCCCTCACGGGCACATCCCCCGCGTCGGGCGACCCCGTACCCTCATTCGACGTCCTGGCCTGCTCGACACCGTGCGGGGGCGAATTCGATCCGACGGCCTCGGCCCTCTCCCGGACCCTGCGCCGAACGCCATCCAGCCACTCCTGCAACGGTTGGGAGCCGTCGGCGTTCCACCCTTGGAAGAACTCCCTCCCCTGGAGGGCGGGTTCAGCCGCGGCAACGACCTCGGGTGCCGCCGCCCGACGCGACGGAGGTTCTGACGAGGCTTTGGCGAGGGGGTGCGACCCGTTCGGGCTCAGCAGCACCCGCGCGTCGAACCACACGTGCTCCGGCGATACGAGGAGGCGGTCCCCCTCGACGTTCGCGATGGCGTGGGGCCCCAGGGAGCGCCGGAGGTAATGCAGAGCCTGACTCAGCGAGTTCCTCGCGTGACTCTCGTCGCTGTCGGGCCAGAACAGGGCGACGAGCGTGGAACGCGAGACGGGCTCGCCCACCAGGGCGAGATAGGCGAGAAGGCACAACCTCTTGGGCTGGGACAGTACCGAGCGCACCTTTCCTCCGTCGGGCCCGCGGAGGTCCCACGGACCCAGGAGTGTCAGCCGGTACGGCGCGGCGCGCTCGGTAGCCATGGCTCATCGTCGGGTGAGAGCGGGCGGATCGCAACAACCTTATCGATAAGAGGAGGGTAAGAGCCGCCTGCCTACCTTCTCGACCCGAACCACAGGAGACCCATGGCGAAGCTGACCTTTCACGGACACGCGACCTTTTCCATCGAGACGGACGACGGTACCCACCTGGTGATCGACCCGTACTTCGAGGACAATCCCGGTTTCACGGGGTCGCTGGACGACATCGAGGCCGACTTCGTGCTGATCACCCATGGGCATTTCGACCACGTCACCGACGTGGAGCCGCTGGTGAGGCGGACGGGCGCCACCATCATCGCGAGCTTCGAGATCGCGTCGTACTTCGAGGCCAAGCACGGCTTCACGTGTAGCCCCCAACACATCGGGGGCGGAGTCCAGTATCCCTTCGGCCATGTGAAGCTGACGCCGGCGCTTCACGGCGGGAAGCTGGACCTGGAGGGGGGCGGGGATTACACCACGGTCCCGGCCGGTCTCCTCATCAAGCTCGCGAGCGGTCAGCGATTCCACCACGCGGGTGATACCGCGCTCCTCACCGACATGCAGCTCCTGAATGGTCAAGTGGACGTGGCCGTCCTTCCCATCGGAGACCGTTTCACGATGGGTCCCGACGACGCCGTACGGGCGGTGGACTTCATCGAGCCCAGCGTGGTCATCCCATGTCACTACGACACGTGGCCGCCCATCGAACAGGACGCGGAGGCGTTTCGGGACGCCGTGGGCGACCGGGCTCGGGTGGAGATCATGAAGCCGGGCGACAGCTACGACTTCTGAGGATGCCCTCTTCCACCATGTCTTCCCCGACGTCACCGCCGACATCCAGGCAGACCGACCCAGCGGTCGAGCGTCTTTCCTGGAGAGTCATCCGCGACGCTCCCCGACTGGGAGCCGTCAACATGGCCATCGATCATGCGCTCGCGGCCGAGCTCGGGGAGAGTGAGGCGGTCCTTCGACTCTACTCGTGGGCCCGACCTACCGTTTCGTTCGGCCGAAACGAGCCGGTGACGGGTCGGTACTCGAGAAGCGAGGCTTCCCGACGGGGCGTGGACTACGTGCGGCGGCCCACCGGTGGTCGGGCGGTCCTCCACGATGCCGAGTTGACCTATGCGGTGGTGGCCCCGGCGGCCGCCTTGGGCGGGGTACGGCAGGCATACCGGTCCATCAACGCAGCCCTCGCCTCTGCCCTGGCTGACCTGGGCGCTCCGGTGGCACTGGCGGCCGACAACGGTACTCCGTCCGTGGACGCCGGCCCTTGCTTCCAGAGCCCTGCGGGAGGAGAGGTGACGGCGCGAGGTCGAAAACTCGTGGGCAGTGCGCAGTGTCGCATCGAAGGCGCTCTCCTCCAGCACGGATCCATCATCCTCGCGGGCGACCAAGGGCTCTTGGGGCGCTTGACGGAGGGGCCTGTGGAGGAGCCAGATCCCCCTGCTACCTTGTCCGAGTTCCTGGACGTTTCTTCGAACAGCGTCGTGGACGCCGTCGTGGAGTCGGTGCAGTCGCAGTTCGGTGGTAGCTGGGAGGATGCCGAGTACCGGCCCGAGGAAGTGGAGACGTTCGAGAGGCTGGCGAGGGAGCGGTACGCGACGGCAGAGTGGACATGGCGACGATGAGGTCGAGGCGTGGGCGCTCCGACGCATCCAAGACGAGAGATCCGATGGCGAGGAAGGACGGAATGGTAGACGAATCGATGCTCCACGGACCGAGCCCGAAGTGGCGCGGCGGTCTGCCCGTGCTGGTCTTGGCCGCCTCCATGGCCGCGTGCGATGCGGGGCCGACGGAGCGACCCGTGCCCGACGTCGCCTTCTGTCAGGAGGTACTCCCCGCCGTCGAGGCCTACGTGGCTCAGGCGCGGACAGCCAACCCCGTTCCCGAGGATCCGCGGTACGGAGGGACGGCCGTCCTCGGATCCATCGGGGAGCTTGCCGACGGGATGAACGGTGCGGTGTCGTCGGCTTACAGCGCCACGCAGCACCAGCAGTTCGTCAACCGGATGACCCTCATCGACTCCGACGCGAATCTGGAGCCCCGGCCGTACCTTGCCGAGCGGTTCGAGGTGGCTGAAGACAACACGTCGGTGACGTTCCATCTGCGCAGGGACGTGTACTGGCACGATGGGGAGCAGACCACGGCGGAAGACGTCGCGTTCACCTACGAGACCGTCACGAACCCCCTGACGGCGTTCCCGAACGCGGCCTTCTGGGACCGGTACGTCCAGGGGCCCGAAGGCGTCGAGGTCATCGACGACTTCACGGTGCGGATCCGTATGGAGCCTCACGCCGAGTTCCTCGATCCGTTTCGGAGTCTGGGCATTCTTCCCGAGCACCTCCTCGGCGACGTACCGCCCCAGGACTTGAAGCAGCACCCGTTCGGTACGCAGTGCCCGGTGGGCAACGGTCCTTTCGTCTTCTACTCCCACGCCGCTCAGGACCGGTGGGTCTTCGAGGCGAATCCGGCGTTCCCCGAAGCGCTGGGTGGACGCCCCTTCCTTGACCGGTACATCTACCGGGTGATTCCGGAGCAGACGACGCTTCTCACCGAGCTCCTGACGCAGAACATCGACGTGTACTCGGGCGTCGCGCCTGATCAGGCGCAGCGCATCCTGGACGACCCCAACTCCGAGCTCATCGACTTCCCCGCCCGTCAGTACGTCTTCGTGGGTTGGAACGCGCGCCGTCCGCAGCTCGAGGACCCGCGGGTGCGTCGTGCCATCGCCATGGGTACCGACCGGGAGAGCATCGTCGAAGCCATCCTGCAGGGGTACGGCACCGTGGCGCACTCCAGCGTTCCGCCCTTCCACTGGGCCTTCGATGAGGGTCGAATCCAGCCCATCGACTACGATCCCGAGGGCGCGGCGGCCCTCCTCGACGAGGCCGGGTGGACCGACCGCGACGGTGACGGGGTCCGGGAGAACGCCGAAGGCGTGCCCCTGTCCATCTCCGTGAAGTACAACCAGGGCAATCAGCAGCGGCAGGACATCGCCGAGATCATGCAGTTCCAGCTCGCCGACATCGGCGTGGACGTTCAGCCTCAGGTCGTCGAATGGGCCACGCTCCTCCAGGACATCAACACGCCGGATCTCCGTAACTTCGATGGCGTGGTGATGGGATGGGTCGTGGAGTTCAAGCTCGACGACATGGATCTCTTCCACTCCGACCGTATCGACCAGCCGTTCGCCTGGTCGGGCACGCGCAACCCGGAGATCGACCGCCTACTTGTGGAGCTTGGGACCGCGGTGGACCGGGCTGTCGCTCGGGAGCTGTGGGCCGAGTACCAGAACGTGGTCATCGAGGAGCAGCCCTACCTTTTCTTCTACTTCCCGAGCCGTCTGGTGGGTGTCTCGTCGAGGATGGAGAACGTGACCATGGACCAGCGGGGTGTCTGGTTGAACGTCAAGGACTGGTACATCGATCCAGCGGCTCGGTGAGCTGAACTGCCGGCGACATCCGACGTGACCCGACGGATCGGTAGCGCCCGGCTCGTTCTTCCATGACCCAGTTCGTCGTCCGACGGCTGCTCGGAGCGGTTCCGCTCGTCCTGGGAATCGCCACCATCATCTTCTTCCTGGTGAACTTGGCGCCAGGCGACCCGACGCTCCTGCTGCTTTCCCCGGGGGTGACCGACGAGGTCATCCAGCAGATGAGGGAGAACTTCGGGCTGGATCAGCCCGTGCACATCCGGTACGTGAAGTGGGTGGGTGCCATGCTCACCGGCGACTTCGGGTATTCGTTCTCCCACTCCCGACCGGTGGTCGACGTGCTTCTGGACTTCCTCCCGAACACGTTGATTCTCTCTGCCAGCGCCCTCGTCGTGGCCTTCCTGTTCGGCATCGTACTGGGGACCATCCAGGCCGTCCGTCAGTACTCGGCGCTCGATTCGTCGCTCAGCGTCGTCCTTCTCTTCTTCTACTCCATGCCGTCGTTCTGGCTGGCCCTGATGCTCATCCTCACCATGAGCCTCTATGCCCGGAACGTCTGGGGGCTCCCCATCTACTTCCCGGCGTCCGGGATGACCAGCACGGAGTACGAGTTCCTGTCGGCGGCGGGGAGGATCGCGGACCGGGTCAGGCACCTCGTTCTGCCGACGCTTTCGCTGGCCCTCGTTCTCATGGCCGGGATCGCCCGGTACATGCGGGGAAGCATGCTGGAAGTCGTGCGGCAGGACTTCGTCCGAACCGCCCACGCGAAGGGCCTCCCGGAGAGGACCGTGGTGTTCAAGCACGCCCTCAGGAACGCTCTGCTCCCCATCATCACCCTGGTGGGTCTCTACATACCCTTCCTGTTCAGCGGAACCGTCTTCATCGAGACGATTTTTGCCTGGCCGGGCATGGGACGGCTCATCGTCGAGGCCATCTTCCAACGAGACTACCCGGTGGTCATGGCCGGCGCCTTCTTCTTCGCGACCATGGTCGTGGTGGCCAATCTCGTGGCCGATCTCCTGTATGCCGTGGTGGACCCGCGGATCCGGTATGAGTAGTCCGTCGAGCGGGGTCCGGGACGCACCGGCCATACCCGTCGATCCGACGCGTCGGCCGGGGGGGCGGGCCCTGTCGGCCGTGCTGCCGGGGCTGCCCCAGATCCTGGTCGGACGGTGGGGCACCGGAGCCATGGCGCTCATGACCTGGGTCGGCATGATCGCCATCCTCGTGACCCGGACGGACAGGGTTCTCGCCGCCGGGTCGGGTGCGTGGGATGAGCGGATCGCCCTGTTCACGCTCGTCTCCGGGTTGGTGGCCAGTTGGGTGTGGTCGTGGCGGGAGATCGGTGAAGCAGGGCGCCTGACCACCGTGGGGGTCAGCCAGTGGGATCTGGCGGTACGAGCGTTCTCCAAGAACAGAACGGCCGTGGCCGGCCTGCTGGTCATCGCGGGGCTGTACCTCGTCTCTCTGGTCACCCCCTTCATCGCACCCCACGATCCCAACACCCAATACGACCTCCTCACCGACCGGCTCGTCGGGATGTCGGCGGAGCACCCTTTGGGCACCGACCAGTTCGCGCGTGATGTCTTCTCCCGCTTGCTCTACGGCGCCCGCATCTCGCTGAGCATCGGGTTCGTCGCCGTGGGAATCTCCGTGACCATCGGGACGCTTCTCGGGGCCGTGGCCGGCTTCTTCGGGGGAATCGTCGATGGCGCCATCATGCGGTTCGTCGACATGGTGATCTCGTTCCCGAGGCTCATCCTCCTCATCACCATCATCGCCATCTTCGAACCGTCCATCTTCCTCATCATCACCGTCCTCGGCCTCACGCTCTGGCCGTCTACCGCCCGGATCGTACGGGGCGAAGTCCTCAGCCTCCGCGAAAGGGAGTTCGTCCAGGCGGCCGAGGCCCTGGGCTATCCCAAGAAGCGGATCATTCTGCGCCACCTCGTCCCCAACGCTCTGGCCCCGGTCATCGTCGCCGCGACGCTGGGAATCGGAAACACCATCGTCCTGGAGGCCGGACTCTCCTTCCTGGGCCTCGGCGTTCAGCCGCCGACGCCCTCGTGGGGGACGATGGTGGCTTCCGGACGCAACAACCTCCTCGGGGCGTGGTGGCTCTCCACCTTCCCGGGCCTGGCCATCGTCTTCACCGTGCTGTCCTTCAACCTGGTGGGCGACGGCTTGAGGGACGCCCTGGACCCGAGGCTCCGGTCGTGACGGACGGTTCGGCGGGCGGGGGCCAGGTGGTACAGAGCGAGTCGCTCCTCACCGTCGAGGACCTTCGTACCTGGTTTCTTACCGATCAGGGCGTTGCCCGCGCCGTCGATGGTGTGTCCTTCGACGTTCGACCGCAGGAGACCTTGGGCATCGTCGGTGAATCGGGGTGCGGGAAAACGGTGACGTCGCTCTCCATCCTCGGGCTCCTGCCGCAGCCTCCTGCGCAGATCCAAGAGGGCAGCTCCATCCGCTTCCGTGGTGAAGAGCTGGTTGGGGCCGCGGAGAAGCGGATGCGGAGTCTCAGGGGCAACGAGATCTCAATGATCTTCCAGGAGCCCATGAGCTCCCTGAACCCGGTCTACAGGGTGGGCGACCAGATCGGTGAGGCGCTCCGACTCCACAGGGGCCTGGATCGGAGGGGTGCTCGCGCCGAGGCCGTCCGCCTTCTCACCGAGGTGGGGATTCCGGAGCCGCATCGGAGGGTGGACGAGTACCCCCATCAACTGTCCGGAGGGATGCGGCAGCGGGTGATGATCGCCATGGCGCTGTCGTGCGAGCCCAAGCTCCTCATCGCCGACGAGCCGACGACGGCTCTCGACGTGACCATTCAGGCCCAGATTCTCGAGCTGCTGGCGAGCCTGCGCGACAGTCACGGCATGGCGGTGCTTCTCATCACCCACGACCTGGGCGTCGTGGCCGAGGTCTGCGACCGCGTCGTCGTGATGTATGCGGGCCAGGTCGTGGAAACCGGAACGGTGTACGAGATCTTCCAGGATCCCAAGCATCCCTACACCCGGGGGCTCCTGGAATCTCTCCCGTCCGTGGAAGATCCAGGGCAGAGGCTCCAGTCCATCCCGGGCACCGTGCCGAATCCCATCGCGTGGCCTGACGGGTGTCGCTTCCAGGACCGATGCGCCGTGGCCGGCGAGGGGTGCGAGCGTGCCCAGACGTTGCATGAGCTGGGGCCGGACCGCTCCGCTCGTTGTTGGCGGGTGGAGTCATGACGCCCAAGCCCGCCATCGACCGGTCCCGACCGCCCCTCCTGAGCGTTCGCGGCCTGAAGAAGCACTTTCCCATCCGGAAGGGCACGTTCGGCCGAGTCGTGGGACACGTGAAGGCCGTCGACGGGGTCGACTTCGACCTCTGGCCCGGGGAGACCCTGGGGTTGGTGGGTGAGTCGGGGTGCGGCAAGTCCACGACGGGCCGCGCGGTGCTCCGACTCCTCGAGCCGACGGCCGGAACGGTTCTCTTCGACGGTCAGGACGTCGGTGCCCTGGACAGGGACGGACTACGCAAGCTACGGCGACGGGCCCAGATCGTGTTCCAGGACCCTTTCGGGTCGTTGAACCCCAGGATGTCCGTCGGCGCCATGCTCGAGGAGGCCTTGAAGGTCCACGGCCTCGGCCTCCCCAATCGGAGAGACCGCGCCGTCGAGCTCCTGGAGCGCGTCGGGCTCCGATCCGAGCACATCGATCGTTATCCCCACGAGTTCAGCGGTGGACAAAGGCAACGCCTGGGCATCGCGCGAGCCTTGTCCGTCGAGCCCGACTTCCTGGTCCTCGACGAGCCGGTGAGCGCTCTGGACGTATCGGTGCAGGCGCAGGTCGTGAACCTCCTGGAGGATCTGCAGCGTGAGCTGGGCCTCACCTACCTCTTCATCGCCCACGACCTCGCGCTGGTGGAGCACGTGAGCGATCGCGTGGCGGTCATGTATCTCGGACGCATCGCCGAGACCGCGGCCTCCGACGATCTGTATCGGGACCCCCGGCATCCGTACACCCACGCCCTCCTCTCGGCGGTGCCCCGAGCCGATCCCGTGGGCAGGGAGACGAGAGAGCGCGTGGTACTCTCCGGGGACGTGCCGAGTCCCAGCGATCCACCGTCGGGTTGCCCCTTTCATCCCCGCTGTCCGAACCCCCGGAAAGACGAGCGCTGCAGCACCGTATACCCTCATGCGGAAACGGCGGGAGATGGCCATTCCGCGGCGTGTCATCACCCTTATTTCAAGGTCTAAACAGGGGTTGACACGTTTTCTGGGCTCTGCCATGTTGCGAGCCTCTTGAGCCCCCGCCCTTCCTCCGGAGACTCGGTAGGGAGGGCTCTTGTCTCGATAACACGAAGAAACCTGGCTGGAGGTCCCCTTGGTCCAACTGTACGCTGCCCTGCTTCAGATCCCGGGCATGGATGCTCCTGAATTGACGTGGCAGGAGCAGATGGCCACGAACTGGGAGGGAATGGGCTTCATGCGGTGGCCGCTGGCCTTCTGTCTCGGGCTCGGCATCATCGTCATCATCTGGAAGTTTATCTCGCTCACCGCGAAGGCTTCCAAGACGAAGCGCATCCTCAAGGACGTGGACGAACTCCTCGTTCAGCAGCGGATCCGTGAGGCCCTCGAGCTCACCCGGGACACCGATTCCCCGGCCGCCAACATCCTCTACGCCGGCCTCGAGCGTCATGAAGAGGGGACCGACCGGGTGATGAAGGCCATCGAGAACCAGGGCCTCATCGAGATGAGCAAGCTGGAGAAGGGCCTGGTGGTCCTCGCCACGCTCACCAACATCGCGCCGCTCCTCGGCTTCCTCGGAACGGTGATCGGGATGATCATCGCGTTCCAGTCCATCGAGCAGGCCGGTGAGGTGGAAGCCACGCTGGTTGCGGGCGGCATCAAGGTCGCTCTCCTCACGACGGCCGCCGGTCTCGTCATCGCGATCCCGGTGTCGGTCGGCCACAACTACTTCGTGGCCCGCATCGACAGCCTCGTCATCGACATGGAGGAGTCGGCCCAGAAGATGGTCGACATGCTCCACGCCATCGAGACGGGTCGCGCCAGCTGACCTGACGAGCTGAGCGGGGCCTCGACGCCCCGCAGGCTGTGAGCGAGAGGCCACTCCCGAGAGGGGGTGGCCTCTTTTCTTGCTCCTACTCGTTTCCGGCTCGTTCGTAGAGAAGGACGGTCACGGGCTCGGCGGTCCGGGGGCGCTGGCGGGCGAAGCCGGGGACCTCGAAGGTGTCCACGGCCTCATACCCCTGGATGTTGCCCTCCCGGAAGATCCGGTCTCCCTCACTCCAGAAGGCCACCAGAACCATCGCGGGCCGTTCGTCCTCGTCTGTGATCTCACGATACCTGAGGCTTGTGGGGATCACGAAGGACGTGGCCCGAGCGACGCTCAGGACGGGCTCTGGCCCGAGGACCGTGACTCCCGACGCGATCCCGGATCCGGCGTCGCTCCGGTTCAGGATCGTGGGCAGGTGATGGGTCACCGTCCAACTCAGAAGGAGCGACGCGACGTAGACGGCCGTCCAGCGCCGGAAACGAACGTCCACATCGTTGCCCCGGCCGCGGTAGGCTACGGCTCCTATCAGGCCTGCCGCCACCGTCAGGATGGCGATGCGGGAGAGAGCAGGGTACGCGATGTCGAGACTCCAGAAGGTTCCGATCCCAGGGGCGTGCACGAGGCGCCAGATCGCGGCCCACGCCAGAGGGATACCGAGCATCATCACGGGCAGGACCCTGTGCGAAGAGCGGTTCGCGACAAATGCCAGGGCGAGGCCCAGGCCGAAGACGAGGGCGACCTGCTGCCGAAACCGGTCGACGGAGAAGCCGACGGCTTCGAGGGAGGCGACTACGAGTGGTGCCGAGACGACGGCGAGGGGAAGCGCAACCGCGATGCCGACCACGGATTGGCGGAGACCTGAACCCTCCAGCAGGACCGGAGCGGTTGTGGTATCGCTGCCGGAACGGGGGGCGATGGTCACCCCGAGGGCGACAGCCAGCGGCACGAAGACGTGCACCATCCAGCGATCGGGGAAGTACCCCGTGGTGACCCACCCTACCAACCAGAAACCGATCCACGCCAAGGAAGCTGGAAGAAGAGGCGACTGCTCATCCCTTCGATGAGACCAGAGCGCGCAGAGAAGTAGGAGCGGCCAGAGCGCGACGAGGAGGTAGTTGATCTCGGCAGCGGCTTGGCCCGCACGGAGGGTCTCGAGAACCGCGTAGGGGGAGTTGAGCTCAACGAACTCCAGCACCTCGCTGACGGTGTTCGACGACACCCTCCCCGCCGCCAAGGGGAGGACCAGGGGCAGTCCAATGAGGACCGGAATGGCGAGACCCGCCCCGTAACCCTTGAGCAGAAGGGCGCTTGTAGAGGTCTCCTTGCCTCGTCCCGCCGCCCATGACGCTACCGCGAAGGCCGGAACCACGGGCAGCGTCGTCACCTTCACCAGCACTCCGAGGCACGTTGCGAGTCCGGCTCCTGCTGCCCGGAAGCGTGTGGGCGGATGGCTCACCAAAAGGAGGAAGGCGCACGTATGGAGCAGCAGCGCGATCATCTCCGGAATGGCGACGCGACTGTAGTAGACCAGCTCTGGATGGAAGGCGACGATGGCGACGGTGACCAGCCACGCGCGGGGGTGCAGCCGGTTCCTCAGTCCGAAGAAGATCACGGCGAGGAGCCCGAGGCCGGCCAGCGCACTGGGTATCCGGACAGCCAGGAAGGAGGGCTCGGCCACAGTGAAGACCAGCGCCATCAGCATCTGGTAGAGTGGCGACAGTAGCAGGTGCATGCTGGACACGGTGGTATCCAGCTCCGGCGCTCCGAAGAGCGCCCATTCCCGGGGCAGTTCGGTCCAGCGACCCTCGTCCTGCATCCATCCGCGCCACGTGGGGTGGATGGGATCCGAACTCAGTGCACGCAATCGCAGGTAGGCGCCCGCGACTAGTGCAACCGAGGCGGCTGCGACGGTGGCCCTGTCCGCCCCGGAACTTCTCATGACGGGTGGTGGCTACGGACCGCTCGCATCCACGAGCCTGTTGTAGATCGTTCCCACGACACGCCCCATGGCGTAGCCCCAGACGAAGCCGTACACGAAGCCCACCACCCCGCCGAAGGGCGTGACCGAGTAGCCGGGGAGGAAATACCTTAGCTGGCGCAGTGTCTCGCCGACCTCCGCGCCGGGAGCCGGGCCGACGAGAAGAAGGATCCACGTCGCCGCGGCCAAACCGAGGCCTAGTGTCAGGCCTCCGGCCACTCCCCAAGCACGCGCGTTCAGTCGAACCAGGGCGCGTCTCATCTGTGTGTTCGAGTCGTGATCCATGAGCTCAGATATGGTCGAGGAAGTCGCGGGTCTGCTCGAGTTCGGCACGGGTTCGAGCCAGCCAGATGCTCGAGAAGAGGACGGCGTTTCGACAGAACGCGAGGAACCAGGCCGCGACGAAGGCTGCGAACGCCGAAGACAGGGATCCGAGCACGGCGCCCGCCCAGGTGACGTCGTGCATGGGGACGAGAAAGCGGAGCCCGTAGACGATGGGGGGTGGGTCTCCACGGACGATGCACCAGGCCGTCGCAAGAAACACCGTGAAGCCGACGACGATGCCGACTGCCATTCCGAAGGCCCGCTTGTGGACGGGCGCGAACGCGAGCGCGAGGCCGGGGTGCATGCCGTCGGCGTCGGCGTCGGGTCGAAGGTCGGCTGGCGTCATGAGAGGCCTCTGAAACGCGGTCGAGCTGCCAGATGACCCACCACGGCAATGGCCACGGAGACACACGAGACGGCGTCGTGCATCAAGGTGAACGGGACCGCGCGAGCCGAGAATCCCCATCCCCTCGCCTCGGCGAACCACCGGTGCAGCGAAGCGTTTGCGAGCACAGCGAGCGTAAGTAGGGCAGCGCCCACCAGAAGCCATTCAGTTCCGAAGGCGAGGCCCGCCACGAGCGCGAGCCCCCCCATCCCCACGAGAAGGACGCGGAGTCGATCCCGCGATCCGACGTTGAGACTCGGCCTTCGTGACTCCTCGAGCAGCAATCGCATCCACGGGATACCGCGAAACACGAGGTCGGTGACGAGGAGATCGCCCAACGTCCACCGCTTGAGGTGCGTACCCTGGATGCCGGGATCGAGAAGGATGTTCCATCCCGCTCCTCGGATCCGATACCCGAGCTCGATGTCTTCGACGGCGGGTCGAGGGTACCGATCCGCATCGAACCCTCCGACGTCCTCGAAGACGTCCCGCCTCACCGCCCCACATCCCGCCCAGAAGGTCTCGGCCTTTCCGGCGCCCCGCAGGTGGACATAACGGTGGTACAGATTCCGATACTGGGAGAGAAAGCGCGTGTCGGCGGGGAGGGCATCGTAGGCGCCGAACGCGGCCCCCAGGTCGGAGTGCTCATCGAAGAGACGGAGAAAGCGGGCGAGGGTGTCCGGGTGCACGCAGACGTCAGCGTCGACGAACACCAGTATGCGCCCATTCGCCCGCTCTGCACCCTTGTTCCGAGCATGGGCGGGGCCCCGCGGTCCGCCCTCCACTCGCACCACGGTGTGGCCGCGCTCCTCCGCCAGCTGCGGGGAAGTATCCCGGCTCCCGTCGTCCACGACGATGAGCTCCCAGAGGGGAGGGGAGAGCTGGGATGCCTCGAGGGCATCCAAGCTGCGGTGCAAGACGGAGGCGCCGTTCCACACCGGCATCACGACCGTGAGTGCGGGAGAGGTGCCTGACGTCGTCATCCTTCGGTTCCGGTCTTCGCTGGAGTTCCCGCGTCCGTAACGGACGAGGACGACGCTGCATCGGCGCGGTCGGACGTGTCCTCGATCCGTTGCTCCTCGTGGTAGTCGAAGTCGGTGTTGACTGCCCAGACGTCGTGCTTGCCACCCTCCATGTTCCAGACCGTCATCATCGACGTCAGCATGGAGTGGTCGGCGTTGTTGTACTTGTGCATGCCGTTCCGACCCACCGTGTGGAGATTGGGGATGGGACCCCGGACGCTGCGAATGGCGTCGACGTGGTCCCGGTACGGTGTGTCGTAGATGGGGTACGCCTTGGGCATTCGCACCACGGCGCCGTCCGTTACGGCCGCCGAGCCCGCCACCCCGATCTCGTCCAGTTCACGGCGGGCGAGATCGAGCAACTCGTCGTCCTCGGCAGTCCAGAGACCGTCCCCTTCGAAGCAGAAGTACTCCATGCCCAGGCAGGTCATGCCCGGCTCGGGGACCAAGGCGGCGCTCCAGTTGTTGAAGTTCTGGATCCGACCGACCCGGACCCCCGGCGTGTGGACGTAGATCCAGTTGTCCGGGAAGAGGTCTTCGCCTTCGAGGATCAATGCCACCACGATGAAATCGCGGTAGCGCAGGCCGGCGGCGGCCTCCTGCAATGGAGCGGGTCCCTCGGGCCGGAGCGACTGTGCCAGCGCACGCAGAGGCATGGAGGAGATAACGTGGTCCGCCTCGACCACCACGGGCCCCTCCGGAGTCCGGGCCCGAACGCTCCGCGCTTCGCCGTCGTCCACCTGGACCCGATCGACGTAGTGCTCCATGAGCACGCGACCCCCCATCTCCTCGATACGCTCGGCGCAGCGCTCCCACATCTGCCCCGGTCCGAGACGCGGGTACCGGAACTCGTCGATGAGGGTCCGGATCGTGTTGGAGCGCCGATTCAGGGATGCGGCAGAGAGAATGGCCTGCGCCAGCGACAGCCCCTTGATGCGTTGAGCAGCCCACTCTGCCCGAATCTCCGTGCACGGGACGCCCCACACCTTCTCGGTATACGTCTTGAAGAAGATCTCATAGAGTCGCCAGCCGAAACGATTGACCACCCACTGCTCGAAGTTCTCTTCCCGAGGATGGGGTCGGAGCTTGGCCTTCAGGTAGCTCAAGACGATGCGCACCGAGTCCACCGGTCCGAGACCGACCAGGGCGTTGCCCGCCCGGAGGGGGTAGTTGAAGAAGCGACCCCGGTAGTGGATGCGCGAAAGCCTGGGCACGGAGATGAATTCCTCGCCGAGGATCTCGTCCCAGAAGGCTTGGACGGGCTCGGTTTTGGTGAAGAACCGATGGCCGCCGATATCGAAACGGTACCCCTTGTATCGAGCCGTCTGTGAGATGCCCCCGAGCACCCGATCGCCCTCGAGCACCGTGACGTCGCAGCCCCTCTGTGCAAGCAGATAGGCAGCCGTCAGACCGGCCGGCCCTCCGCCGATCACCACAACGTGATCGCCTTCGCGCCGTTGTTTGACGCGCCGGGGCGACGTCTCGGAGTAGGAATGGGCAGTCATGTCATCACCCGACAGGTTCGTGTCGTGGGGGTAAGGGGATGACGGCGCCCGAACCGAGGCGCCCCACACCATAGTGCACATCGACCCGCCAGGGCCATGCTTTCGCAGCGAGCGGCTCCGGCCCCCTTTCCTGCCGAAGCCACCGGCGCAATCCTTGGGTCCCCAGAAACCGAGGCGATGTGTGCGGATTCTCCTGATCAACGACTACGGTACCGCCACGGGAGGCGCCGAACTCGTGTGCCTGCGCCTCCGTGAAGGTTTGCGTGCTCGGGGTCACGACGTCCGCTTGTTCACGTCATCGGCGCAACCGGGGGGCGCACCGGTTCTTGCAGATGACCAGTGCTATGGGACGCTTGGCCGGCATAGGACGCTTCTACAGGCCGCCAACCCGTGGGCTCGAGGGCGCCTGACGGAGGTCGTCCGAGCGTTTCGACCCGATGTCGCCCACGTCCGCATGTTTCTGACCCAGTTGTCACCCCTGGTCCTGGATGCCTTGAACGACGTTCCCACCCTGCTTCATGTGGCGACGTACCGACCCATTTGCCCCCTTGGCACCAAACGACTCCCGAATGGGTCGCCCTGCGCATCGCGTCCCGGACGGGTCTGTCTTCGCGAGGGGTGCCTACCGCTGCGGGACTGGCTCCCTCTCATGATGCAGGAGCGCCTCTGGCATGATCGACGCGGGAGGGTCGACCGTGTCGCCGCCAACAGCGCGTGGGTCCGCCACCGCCTGGAATCCGAAGGGATGCGCGTGGACATGGTCGTCACCAACGGTGTGGTGGCCCGCCCGTCGCGCCCCTCCCTTGCCGCTCCTCCCACCGCCGCTTTCGCGGGACGGCTTCAACCCGAGAAGGGCGTGCGGTTGCTCCTCGAGGCCTTCGCCGCGGTGGTGCAGGATCTTCCCGAGGCCCGGCTTCTGGTGGTGGGCGACGGTCCGGACCATGGCGAACTCCGCGCCGACGCGGGCCGCTTGGGATTGACGTCTCACGTCAGCTTCCTGGGGCATCTGGAGCGGAACCAGATGGAAGAGGTTCTGGAGCCCGCGTGGGTCCACGTGGTGCCCTCGACGTGGGAAGAGCCCTTCGGCACCGTCGCTGCCGAGGCCATGATGCGTGGCACCGCGGTCATCGCCAGCGATCACGGCGGACTTCCCGAGCAGGTCCGACATGACGTGACGGGCCTCCTCGTTCCCCCGGACGACACGGAGGCTCTGACGTCGGCGTTGATTCGTATTCTGTCGGACCGTGGTCTGGCCGAGGCCATGGGGCGCGAGGGCAGGCAGGTGGCCCTCCGTGACTTCAGCCACGACCGCTTCGTCGAGGATGTCGAAGCGGCGTATCGGAGACTCGTCGGGTGAGTCGGCGAAGCGCCATCGTTGTTCCGACCCACGGTCGTCCTCAGGCGTTGGCGTCGTGTCTGTCGGCGCTCAGCGCCATACGTCCTCCGGAAGGAGGCTTCGAGGTGGTTGTGGTGGACGATGCCAGCCCCACGGATCTCGGATCGACACTGGCAGCCTTCGAGGATCGTCTTTCCCTACGCTGGATCCGTCAGGACCGAGCGGGGCCTGCAGCCGCGAGGAACCGGGGGGCACGCTCGACCGAGGCGGAGGTCCTGGCGTTCACCGATGACGACTGCCAACCTGAACCGGACTGGCTCACACGGATGCTCGAGCCCCTCGAGCCTCGCGGAAGGGTCATGGTGGGCGGTCGTACCGTGAATGCCCTGGCCGATAATCCTTGGGCAGACGCCAGCCAGGCTCTCGTCTCCTATCTGTACGACTACTACCTCCGGAGCGGTCGAGAACGGATGTTCTTCACGTCGAACAACCTTGCCCTGGCCCGCTCCGACTTCCTGTCCATCGGAGGCTTCGACGAGGGGTTCGGCTTCGCGGGAGGAGAGGACCGCGAGTTCTGCGAACGGTGGCGGCGGTCCGGGGGCGAGTTCGCGTACGCCGAAGCCGCCACGGTGAACCACCACCACGACATGAGCGGGTTGGGCTTCGTGAGGCAGCAGTTTCGATATGGGCGGGGCGCCTTCCTGTTGAATGCACGGAAGGACGACGGGCTCGTGCCCGAGGTCGAACCGGGCGCTTTCTATCGGGGGATGGCGCGATGGCCCTTCCGAGCGCCAAGCAAGCTCCAAGCAACGCGCCAATTCCTGTTCTTTGGCATCGCGCAGGTGGCCAACCTGACAGGGTACGTCGCCGAGGCCGGCCAGACGGCCGTTGGCAGGATGCTCGATGGTGAGCGGTAACGCCGACCGGCCGACTCGGGTGGGCCTCCTGGGGTACGGACGAATCGTCGAGCGGGTCCACCTGAACGCGCTCGCCCGGGTCCGGACGGCCGACATCGTCGCCGTGGCCGAAGCGGATGAAGCCCGCCGGGCAGCCGCAGCTGCGCGACTGCCGGATGCCCGGACGTTTACCGACTACCGGACACTGCTCGAGGAAGCGGACGTCGACGCCGTTCTCGTGGCGCTGCCACCTGCTCTCCATGCCGATGCGGCGAGTCGAGCCCTCGACGCTGGGCGACATGTGTACGTCGAGAAGCCCCTCGCCACGACGCTGCACGACGCGAGAGACGTGGTCCACCGCTGGAGCGGCTCGGAACGGGTCGGCGTGATGGGATTCAACTATCGCTATGACGACACCTACATCCGACTGGGCGCGCTGCTGAGGGACGGCGAGTATGGCCGGGTGCTCGCCGTGCGATCCGTCTTCAGTTCAGCCGCGCGATCGTTGCCGGATTGGAAGAAGGGGATCGAGACGGGCGGAGGTGCGTTGCTGGACCTGGCCTCCCATCATGCCGACCTCATTCCCTGGCTTCTCGGCCGTAGGGTCGAGTCGGTCTCCGCTCGCGTCACCAGCCAGCGCAGCGAGGCAGACACGGCGCTGGTGAACTGGGAGTTGGTGGGAGGTGTGCCGGTCCAGTCCATGTGTTCCCTGTCGACGGGCGATGCCGACCGCGTAGAGGTGTACCTGGAAGGGGGCGTCGTCGTGGCGGACCGCTACAGGGGACTCCTGGACGCGCGGGGGCCGGAGCATCGATACGGACGCGGGGCTCGACTGCGAGCCGAGGGAGAGAAGGCATTCCGCGCTTTCCGATCGGCGGCGGGCCGCCCTGGTGAGCCTTCCTTCGCACGGTGCCTCGCCGCCTTCGTTTCCGCTAGCCGGGGCGGCAGGGATGCTCCCCCGGACCTCTCGGATGGACTGCGTAGCCTCGCCGTGGTCGAGGCAGCCAGGCGTTCTGCGGAAGCCGGTGGGGATCCCCACCGTCCGGAGGAGACCCGGTGACCGGGCTTGGGACCGGCGGGGCTGACATGGCCGTCGTGGTCGCGTTGACCTCGTCCGGCGACGTTCTGGTTCGTAACGCCATCGCCGTGGTGGAGTACCTCGAACGCCAGACCGTCTCCCCGTCCCTGGAGGTCTGCCTGGTCGCGGTAGCCCCGCCCTCCGCCGGCGACCCGGCCGAGCCGGATCCAGGCGCCGAGGATATCCGACGCGCTCTCACCCCCTACGAGAGCGCCTTCAGGAGTATCGCCGTCGTCGATCCGGGGCCGGTCCATACGGTGCCCGAGGCCGTAGCTGCCGCGGTGCCGAGGACCGAAGCTCCGGTGGTGGCGTTGCTCGAGGATCACGCGTTCCCCGCTCCGGACTGGGCTGAGGGACTGCTCAGAGCCATGCAGGGCCCCTGGACCGCCGTGGGTTGTGTCATGGACAACGCCAATCCGGCGTCCGCGCTCAGCTGGGCCAACCTGCTCCTGGCCTACGGGGCGTGGGTAGGTCCGAGGCAGCCGGAGGAAACCGATGATATCGCGGCGCACAATGTGGCGTATCGCCGGGAGGTTCTCACTGAGCTCGGAGCCGAACTCGTGCAGGCTCTGGAGCGTGGCAGCACCCTCCATCAGCGGCTACGTCAGCGAGGAGGGCGTCGGCAAGGCGATCGCCGCCGACGCCAACCTC